>JACQYM010000109.1:0-4997 GCA_016208225.1 Deltaproteobacteria bacterium
TTGACCATAATGAGCGGTATGTCTTTTTTTCCCTGACCGCGGCCGATGCAGCCCGGCCGGATGAGGGACCCCTGGGCAGCATGGGACAGCCCCTGACCGCCGGACGGTCCCTGGCCGTGAACAGCAGCTGTATTCCGGTGCCCCTGCCGGGCTATCTGGAAACCGAGCTGCCGCTTTTTGACGGCCAGGGCAACGTCACCGGCTGGCAACCCCTGCACCGCTTTGTCGTCAATCAGGACACGGGCGCCGCCATCCGGGGACCTGGCCGGGCCGATCTTTTCCTGGGGGCCGATGCCTCTGCGGCTCGGGCGGCCGGGGTGATGAACCAGGCCGGGACGTTGTATTTTCTGATTTTAAAAGAGTGAAGGGGATAGGCAAAAGGCAAAAGGCAAGAGGCATAAGGCATAAGGCAAACGTTGCCTGCAATTACGGCACGTTGTTGCAGTTCACTTATGCCTATTGCCTATTGCCTATTGCCTTTCTTCTAACAATTCGGAGAACAGCATGAAACAGCCTGAAATCGATTACTGGATTACCTGCATGCTCGACAGTTATAAAAATGCTTCCGACCTCAATATCACGGTGGAAAAACCGCTGCAGGTGGAGACCGCTGGCGTGCTTACCCCGGTGAAGGTCCGGCCCGAGGTGGCGCAGATCACCCCATTTCAGGCCGAGGTGTTCGCCCTCAATGTCATCGGCGGCAATAAGCGGCTGCTGAAGGACCTGGCCGCCACCGGCTCCTGCGACCTTTCCTACTGGCTCGGCAGAAAGGCCAGGTTCAGGGTCAATGTTTTTTCCCAGAAGACCAACCTGTCCACGGTACTGCGCCGGTTGCCCACCGAGATTCCCACCATCGCCAGCCTGCACCTGCCGCCGGTGATGAACAGCATGTCGGATGAGCTGAACGGGCTGATTCTGGTCACCGGCGCCACGGGGTCCGGTAAATCAACGACGCTCGCTGCCCTCCTGAACAAGATCAACCATGAGCGGGCCGTGCATACCGTCACCCTGGAGGACCCGATCGAATTTGTCCACCCGCAGCTGAAGGCCACCTTCAACCAGCGGGAGCAGGGCAACGATTTCGACACCTTTGCCAACGGCCTGCGGGCCGCCCTGCGCCAGGCCCCCAAGGTGATCCTGGTGGGCGAGATGCGCGATCGGGAAACCATGGAAATCGGGCTTACCGCCTCGGAAACCGGTCATCTGGTGCTGAGTACCCTGCATACTGTGGATGCCGGCTCCACCATCAACCGCTGTCTCGGCATGTTCGAGCATGATGAACAGCCCCAGGTGCGCAACCGGCTGGTGGACACCATCCGCTGGATCGTCTGTCAGCGGCTGCTGCCCAAGGTGGGCGGCGGCCGGGTGGCTGCCTTTGAAATCATGGGCATGAACCTGCGCATCAGGGAGGTCATTTTAAACGGCGAGTCGGAAGGCAAAACCTTCTATGAGATCATTTCCGACGGCACGGCCATGGGCATGACCACCTTTGATCAGTATATCCTGCAGCTCTATACCAGGGGGCTGGTGACCGAGGAGACAGCCATGAGCTATTGCTCGCGCCGGAGCGCCATGGGCCGCGGCCTTGATCAGATCAAGGCGGCCAAGGGCGAGGCCACCACCGGCATCACCGGGCTGACCATGGAGGAAGAGAAGAAAAATAAATATGATGCCTTTTCCTGATTGTAAATTCACCACAGACCGTCGGTTGGGTCAAGCGGCCTTATCGCCGTAACCCAACATGAATTCGCGTGGCGCAAGAATTGATTCTCGGCCGGGATGCCTCTCTGTCGGGTTACGCGATACAGCCGCTAACCCGACCTGCGATCTGTGGTAAAATATTGAATCTGACGGAGAGCCAGACCGTAGGTTGGGTTAGGCGGCCTTATCGCCGTAACCCAACATGAATTCTAATCCGACCTGCGGGCTTTTAATAAATTCAGCGAGATTGAGGGAAACGATGATTTCCGCATGCCCCAACTGTGGCAAGACATTGAATCTGACGGAGAGCCAGCGGCAGAAGATTGAAAATGCCGTGGCCGCGCTGGCGCCGGGCAAGTCTTTGAAGTTCAACTGCCCCCATTGCCAGAAACCGATCGAGGTGCACCAGGAAGCGGGGGCCGTCCGCCCGGCGGCGCCCCAGCCCGCCGCCGGCCAGGGCCTGCCCGAACCTCCCGGGCCGCCGGACCGCAGCTGGCTCGAACGGGGGGACCTGGGCAGCGGCGAGGTCTTTGAAGATGTGCCGCAGGTCATGATTCTGGTAAAAGATGAACAGATGCAGGCGGATATCGTCCAATACTTTGACGACATGGGATATAAGGCCATCGTGCCCCGCACCGCCGAGGATGCCCTGGAACGGATGCGCTTTGCCAATTTCGCCGCGGTGGTGCTCCATTCCGGGTTTGAAGGGGACCTGGCCCATTCCACGGTGCACAGCCTGCTGCAGACCATGGCCATGCCGAGACGAAGATATATCTATTATGTGCTGATCGGTCCGGAATTCCATACCTTGTACAATCTGGAGGCGTTGACCAACAGCGCCAACCTGGTGATCAATGAAAAGGATATCTCGGCCTTTCCCCTGGTGCTGAAAAAGGGGCTGCGGGATTATGACGAGCTGTTCGGCCCTTATCTTGCCGCCTTAGGCGCCCTTGGCAAGAAATAGGCCGGCCGGGGAGATCAAAAGGGCCAGCACCAGCAGGGTGAGCCACATGGTGAGCAGCATCAGCCGGTTGGCGGCCATGATATGGGCGGCGACGATCGGCTGCCGCGCCTCGCCGATGGTCGGTTTCTGCACCACCCTGCCGAAGTAGCTGCTGCTGCCGCCGAGCCGGATGCCCAGGGCCCCGGCCACTGCCGCCTCCCCGTGGCCGGAGTTGGGGCTGGCATGATTTTTTCTGTCCCGCCGCAGGATGCGCCAGGCGGAACGGGCGTCGAGCCGGAGCAGCAGCGCCGCCGGCGGCACGAGCAGGCCGGTCAGTCTGGCCGGGATGAAGTTTGCCAGATCATCCAGCCGGGCCGCGGCCCAGCCGAATTGCTCATACCTCTCATTTTTATAGCCGAACATGGAATCCGCCGTATTCACGGCCCGGTACAGCATGGCTGCCGCCGGCCCGCCGACAAAGGCGTAAAAGAGCGGGGCGCACACCCCGTCCACCATGCTTTCCGCCACACTCTCCACCGCGGCCCGGGCCACCTCCTCCTCGTTCAGCGCGGCGGTGTCGCGGCCGACAATCATGGCCACCCGGCGCCGCGCCTCCGGCAGATCCCTGTTTTTTAAAGCGTCATACACGGCGCGGCTGTGGCGGCACAGGTCCCGGGCCGCGATGGTCGTGTAGATGAGATAGACCGCCGTGGCCGTTGCGGCCAGAGGGTGGATGCGGCCCGCGCCATACAGCAGCAGCATGGTGGCGGCCCAGGTAGCGGCAAGGAGCAGGCCAAGGGTCAGGATGCCGGCCGGTTTCAGCGGCAGGCCTGTTTTCCGGAAAAACGCCTCCAGGGCCATACCGAGGCGGCCCATGAGGCGCACCGGGTGCGGCAGGCGGCGCGGGTCGCCCAGGAGCTGATCGAGCAGCACGGCAAGGATGATTTGAGCTACAGGGGGGATCATAGAGTCTAATATATAAAAAGTTTACAGTTTACGGTTGCCGGTTGGGCAGAGCCCAAGAATTTTCCTTGCGCCGGTAACCGTAAACCGCTGTGCTCACAGGCCGAGCAGGCGGTACACCCGGTCCATGTCGAGCTGGCGGCGCACTACCGCGGCCAGCCGGTCAAAGGCCGGCTCCAGATCATAGGGGGCGCGGACAACGCCCAGGGGGGCAAGTCCCTGCCGGCAGCGCAGATCATCGAGGAACCAGCGGCGGAAGCAGTCGTCGTCAAAGATGCCGTGCAGATAGGCGCCCCACACCAGCCCGTCCTCCGAAGCCGTACCGCAGCTGTTGCAGTCGGCAAAGTGCAGCAACGGCGGCTGGGGGGAGCTGCTCAGGCCGTGGTGGATCTCATAGCCGTGCACCGGCAGGCCGGAAGGGCGGTGCGTGCCCTGCCGGCGGGTCAGGGTCTTGTCCCGGGCCAGACTGGTGGTGAGGTCAAGCAGTCCGAGGCCGGGGCTGCTCCGGTGCTCCGACTCCAGGCCGTGGGGGTCAAGGATATGGCGGCCCAGCATCTGAAAGCCGCCGCAGATGCCGATGACCGGGGTCTTTTTTTCCCGCAGCCGGGTAATTTTTCCGGCCAGGCCGCTTTTGTGCAACCAGTCCAGGTCGTGGGCCACATTTTTACTGCCCGGCACAATGACGGCGGCCGGCGAGTCGAGATCGTCGGCGCTGCGGATGATGCGCAGCCACACATCCGGTTCGGCCAGGAAGGGCTCGATATCGGTAAAATTGGCGATGTGGGGCAAGTCGATCAGGGCGATCTCCAGCTCTTTGCCGTCGCCCGGCGAGCCGTCGTACATGCCGTTTTTGAAACCCACCGAATCCTCTTCCGGCAGCCCGAGTCCGGCAATGAAATCGATGACCCCGAGCACCGGCCGACCGGTGCGCTGTTCGATAAAGACCAGGGCGTCGTCCAGCAGAGACCTGCGGCCCCGGAACCGGTTGATGATCAGGCCGCGGACCAGTTCGCGCTCCCGGTTGTCGAGGATCTCCATGGTGCCGAGCAGCGAGGCGAAAACGCCGCCCCGGTCAATGTCGCCGACCAGCAGCACGCCGGCCCCGGCATAACGGGCCATGGGCATGTTGACGATGTCATTCTGCTTCAGGTTCACCTCGGCCGGGCTGCCCGCCCCTTCCAGGATGATCACGTCATGCTCCGCGGCCAATTCGTCGTAAGCCTGCATGGCGGCGGCAAATGCCGCGGGTTTATAGCGGATATACTCTTCCACGTTCAGGTTGGCCACCGGCCGTCCCATGACGATGATCTGGCTGCCGGTATCGCTGCTTGGCTTGATGAGCACCGGATTCATGCGCACATCGGCGGCCAGGCGCGCCGCCTGGGCCTGC
>JACQYM010000109.1:5033-47800 GCA_016208225.1 Deltaproteobacteria bacterium
ATGGCCTGGGCCCGGCCCATCTCCTCGCCCTTTGCGGTGACAAAGGAGTTGAGGGACATGTTCTGCGATTTGAACGGCGCCACCGACACCCCGTCCTGCAGCAGAATGCGGCACAGGGCCGCGGTGAGAAACGATTTTCCGGCATTGGAACAGGTGCCCTGCAGCATGAGGGCCGGGGTGCGGACCTGCGTGGTCCGGCGGAACAGTTCGGCAAGGGTCGGGGCCATGTTTTTATGCCGCCGTTTTGGTAAAGATCACCAGATGACGCGTGGCCCGGCTGAAAGGCAGGGCAAGGGGCACCACCTCCCGCAGCCGGTAGGGACTGGCCGGCTGGTCATGCTGCCACTGGCTGATCTCCTCCTCGGCCCTGGGGCCCTTCATGCAGATCACCGTGCCGCCGGCCGGACTGAACGGCGCCGCCAGGGCGAGAAATTCGCTGATGGCGGCGACGGCCCGGCTGGTGATGCAGGGATAGGCCGGCAGCTGGCCGGCCAGGGCGGGTTCAAGACGTTTTTCCATGACTTCGACGTGGTTCAAGGCGAGGCTGCGGACAATATGGCGCAGAAAGGCGGCCCGCTTGGCCCGGGGCTCGATGAGGGTCAGGTTGAGCTGCGGGCAGGCGGCCTTCAGCACCAGGCCGGGGAAACCGGCGCCGCTGCCCACATCCAGCAGCTCGGGCTTTTCCCCGGGCAGATGGGGCAGCAGGGTGAGGGAATCGAGAAAATGGGTCTCAATGATTTCCTGCGTCGGTGCCCTGGCCACCAGATTCATCTTCAGGTTCCACTTGGCGAGTTCCGTGTAATAGCGGGCCAGACGATCAATCTCCCGGCTGCCGAGCTGCAGCCCGAGGGCCTTGCTGCCCTGCACAAGTAAGTCCCGTGGCGTCATGGCAACAATCAGCTCTGGTCGTCAAGCCTGATCACCACCGAGCGGGCATGGGCGGTCAGCCCCTCCAGGTTGGCCAGATTGACGATATGTTCGGCATCGGCCAGAAAGGCCCGGCGGGAGCAGGAAATCAGGCTGCTTTTTTTGAGAAATGTTTCCACGCCCAGGGACGAGGAGATGCGGGCCGTGCCCATGGTGGGCAGCACATGATTCGGACCGGCCACATAGTCGCCGTAGGCCTCGGGGGAATAATCGCCGAGGAAGATCGCCCCGGCATGGCGGATGGCGGGCAGCCAGTTGAAGGGGTCGGTCACCATCAGTTCCAGGTGCTCGATGGCGATGTCATTGGCAATTTCCATGGCCTCCTCCAGCGAGCCGCAGACCAGAATGGCGCCCCGGTCGGTGAGGGACTTGCGGGCAATCCACTCGCGGCTCAGCAGCTGCAGCTGTTTTTCCAGCTCCATGACGGTGCGGTCGGCCACATCCTGGCTGGTGGTAACCAGCATGGCCAGGGCCTGGGGGTCATGCTCGGCCTGGGCCAGCATGTCCGCGGCGATAAAGGCCGGGTTGGCCGTCTGGTCGGCCACGATGAGCACCTCGCTGGGTCCGGCGATCATATCGATCCCCACCCGGCCCGCCACCTGGCGTTTGGCCTCGGTGACATACTGATTGCCCGGTCCGACGATGACGTCAACCGCCGGAATGATGCCGGTGCCGTACGCCAGGGCCGCAATGGCCCAGGCGCTGCCGGCCTTGTAGATCTGGGTGATGCCGATTTCCTGGGCCGCCACCAGCAGGGCGGGATGCACCATGCCCCGTTCATTGGGCGGGGTGACCATGATGCGGTGTTTTACCCCGGCAATGCCCGCCGGGATGCCGTTCATCAGCACCGACGAGACCAGCGGCGTTTTCCCGCCCTGGCCGCCAGGCACGTAAAGGCCGGCATAGGCCACCGGCCGCACCAGGCGGCCGGTGATGGAGCCGTCCTCCCTGGTGAGAATCCAGGACTGCTCCATCTCCCGTTCATGGAAGGTCTGGATGCGCTCTTTGGCCAGCCGCAGGCTCTGCATCAGGTTATCGTCAACCTGGGCGTAGGCCTCGGCCAGCTCGGACTCCGAGACCCGCAGCTGGTCAATGGTCATGTTCGGGGCGTCGAAGCGGCGGGTGTACTCCAGCAGGGCCTCGTCGCCCCGCTCCCGGACGGCCTGAAGGATGGCGCTGACCGCCTGTCGGCAGATGTCGTCAGCCAGTTGAAAACGATAGGTCAGTCGGGCCAGAGAGCGCTTGCCCTCGATTGATTGGGTAGTGCATGGGGTAATGATCATTTTAGATCTCCTGAATTGCGGATCTTATGGATTGCGGATTTCGGATTGCGGATTTCGGATTGCCATCAACCATCAATCATGAGCCATCAGCTATGAGCCATGAGCCATCAGCTTTCTTGATATACCGGGCATTTTATCTCAGGGCTGTAATTTTTATACGCCGGATCATTATACTCCTTGTGGCATTCCAGGCAGAGGCCGACGCGCAGGATGCGGGCCAGCTCCTCCTTGTTGAACGGCCGCACCGCCGGACGGGAGCTTTTCTGCAGAGGAGTGCCGTCAATGGTGACATAGGCGTCCAAGGCCGGCGTCCGGCCCGCCGCCGTCTCAATGCCCTGGTCGGTGCCGGCAAAATGCCAGGCCCCGTTTTCCCGCCACACCGTGCCTTCGCCCAGGCCCAGCACCTTGGGGGAGAGGTGGCAATCCGTACAGCTCCTGCCCCCGGCCTGGGTGGTATGGGGGTTGATGGCCGCCATGGTGAGGCTGTTGAACTGGCGGTCCGGCCGGCCTTTCTGGTCAATCAGGGTGACCACGTCCTGGCAGCCGGGGGTGACGATCACCACCTCTTCATCCCACATGGCCAGCATCGGCCGTTCAAAGCGCAGATAGGAGCGGCCCTCGTTCCACCAGCCCGCTGTTTCCGTCAGCGTCAGCTTGTCCAGATGGGTCTCGGTCATGTCGCGCTTCACGTGACAGCCGTAACACTGGGGGACCCAGAGGGAGTGGCACGCCTCGCAGCCCACCCGTTTGTGGCCGGCAAAGTCGCACACCCCGGCCTTGGGCGGCTTCAAGGGGTGTTTTTTGTCGCTGATCTTATTGTTGAGCAGCCAGGAGTCGCCTTCCCGGCTGACATTGTTCAGCTTCTCATTTTTCCTGGTCTGGCCCGGGACCAGGCCTTCGCCGCTCTGTCCGGCACTGACATGGCAGGTGGCGCAGCTGATCTCGAGCTGCTCTTCGTAATGGGCATAGTTGGTGCCGTCGCCCATGATCTCGTTTCGGGTATGGCAGTCGATGCAGGCCATGCCGCGTTGATAATGGATGTCAGCGGGCAGGTCAAGATAAAAGCGGTCGCCGGGCAGCCTTTTTTCCGACATTCGGCCATTGCTGTACGGGGTGCCGTAATTTTCCGATTCATAGACGCCGGTATAGCTTATGCCGATGCGGCCGCTCCGGTTGTGGCAGCGGACACAGTTCTCCACCGGGATCTTTTTGATGATCAGCGGGTGGATTTTTTTGGCCTCTTCCGGGGGCAGCTTCGGGTCCTTGATGAAATGGCAGGCAGTGCAGCCGCCGCCTTTTTCGCCGAAGAATCCGGGCAGATCGCCTTTCTGTTTCCACAGATGGCAGGTGCCGCACAGTTTGCGGAAATAATCCAGGGCGAGGGAGGTCTCGCCGCTTGCCAGCAGTTTTTCCACCGAATAGTCGCCGTTCTGGTCCGGGGCCTCGCCCCAGTAGTAGAGCAGGGTGGCCAGAATGCCGCGGTTGGTGGCCATCAGGGAGTTTTTCACCTTTTTGACGTCCGCCGCGTGGCACCCCTCGATGCCGCAGGTTTTTTCCACCAGCCGCAGATCGCCCGGATTCTTGACAATGCCCGCATGGGCCTTTTCCTTGTCAATGGCCAGGGCATCGCCCAGATGGCAGGGGGAGCAGCCGATCACCAGCCGGTCGTGGGCCGCGTCCAGTTTCTCCGTGGTATGACAGCTCAGGCACATCTCGACCTGACCGGAGGTGGTCTGATAGAGGCGCTCCGGCCGCTTGGTCAGATTTTCGCGGATGACCAGCAGCAGCACGACCAGCAGAACCAGGAAAAGCACAAGCCGGGATTTCGACATCTTATTCCCTGAAATTCTGGGCAATGGGATAGCGGCGGCCGTAGCCGAAGGCCTTGGAGGTGACTTTCAGCCCCATGGCCGCCTGCTGCCGTTTGTATTCGTTGCGTTTGATGCGGCGGACGATGTCTTCCACGATATGGCGGTCAAAACCCCGGCGGACGATGTCGTCGATGGCAAGATGCTCCTCCAGGTAGGCGGCGAGGATGGGATCGAGCACCTCGTAAGGGGGCAGGTCATCCTGGTCCTTCTGGTCCGGGGCCAGCTCGGCGCTGGGGGCGCGGCTGATGGTGCGGGCCGGGATGATTTCCCTGTCCCGGTTGACAAAGCGGGCCAGGGCATAGACCATCTGTTTGGGGATGTCGGCGAGCAGGGAAAGGGCGCCGGCCATATCGCCGTACAGGGTGCAGTAGCCCACTGCCATTTCCGATTTGTTGCCGGTGGAGAGCAGCAGGGCGTTGAATTTGTTGGCCAGGGCCATGAGCAGTGTGCCGCGGATGCGGGCCTGGATGTTCTGTTCGGTGATGTCCTCCTGCAGACCGGTGAAAAGAGGTGCGAGGGTGCTGCGGAAGGAGGCAAAGGTGTCGGAGATATTCAGGGTCTCCAGGCGGATGCCCAGGTTGGCGGCCAGCCGGTCGGCGTCGGTAATGCTTTCCATGGACGTGTAAGGGGAGGGCAGGGCCACCCCCATGACGTTTTCAGGGCCCAGGGCCTCGCAGGCAATGGCGCAGGTCAGGGCCGAATCGATGCCGCCGCTTACGCCGATCAATACCCTGGAGAAACCGCATTTTCTGATGTAGTCCCGGCAGCCCATGGCCAGGGCCTGGAAAACAAGGGCGGTTTCATCAGTTGCCGCCGGCGCCGCCGGCGCCGGCAACCGGTCGGTGTCGATGACGAGCATCTCTTCGCAGAAGGAGGCGGCCTGGCGGCGGAGGCAGCCGTCTTGGCCCAGCACCAGGCTCGCCCCGTCAAACAGCACGCTGTCCTGGCCCCCGACCTGGTTGACATAGAGCATGGGGGTCTGATATTTGCGGCAGAGCTGGGAGAAAATCGTCAGCCGGAGCTGCTGCTTGCCCATGGTGAAAGGGGAGGCGGCGATATTGATGAGCAGATCGATGCCGGACCGGGTCAGGTCGGCGACCGGATTGACCTGATAGAGCGGATGGGGAAAGCTGTCCTCATCGTTGAAGATATCCTCGCAGATGGTGATGCCCAGGCGCAATCCCTTGTAGGGAAAGGGGATGCTCGCCTCGCCCGGTTCAAAATAACGGGCCTCGTCAAAGACATCATAGGTGGGCAGCAGCCGCTTGTGGGCGGCAAACAGAATGCTGCCGTTCTCAAAGAGCAGGGCGCTGTTGTGCAGGGGCTTGCCCGTGCTGCCGCTATGGCGGGTGATGGCCCCGCACAGCACGCCGATGCCGCGGACGTCCGCGACCAGGGCGTTGATGGCGGCTTCCTGCTGGCCCAGAAACGCCTCATGCTCCAGGTAATCCTGCGGCGGGTAGCCGCTGATGGCGTGTTCCGGCAGCACGGCCAGCCCGCAGCCGGCCTGGGCGGCTTTTTCAAGGTAGCGGCTGATTTTGGCGATATTGCCGGGAAAATCACCGATAACCGGATTTAATTGAATGAGGGCGACTTTCATATCAGGTGATGGCTCATGGCTCATGGGTAATAGTTTATAGTTAATGGTTGACTGCCCGCGGGTTTTTGGTTTTGCTCATGAGCCATGAGCTACTTATAGCATAATCAGGAGGCGCCTGCCGCATCAATTTTCGGTCAAGTTTTGCTTGCAGGATCAGCAGTTTTCATACTACTCTGCATGACGCTTTATTACTGCATTATCTTGTGCGCTTTAATCCTAAAGGGTGTCTTGAATAATTAGAATTATTCGAGATGCCCTAAAGTCCATAGAGGCCTTCCTGCATGCGAAAATATTTCGTCCTTGACACCAACGTTCTGCTGCATAATGCTGATTCAATCAGCTCCTTTACCGATAATTATGTCGTGCTGCCCATGTCGGTCATCGAGGAGCTTGATAAATTCAAATCCCGTAGCGACGAGCTTGGCCGCAACGCCCGCAAGGTCATCAGGGATCTTGATCATCTCCGGGTGCGCGGCAGGCTGGCCGAGGGCGTGGAAATGGATAACGGCGGCATCCTGAAAATCATTACCGAAGGAGAAAATATCGACTGCGGCGGCCTGAACATGAATGTGCCGGACAACCGGATTCTGGCCGTGGCCTACACCCTGTTTAAAAAAGGCGAAAAGGTCATTTTCGTTTCCAAGGATATCAATGCCCGCCTGAAGGCCGATGCCCTGGGTATCGGGGTCATGGACTTCGAGAAGCAGAAGATCAATTTCGACGAACTTTTTTCCGGCTACCGGGAACTGCCGGTGCCGGGCAAAGTGATCGATACTTTTTATGAAAAACGTGAGGTGGAGAGCGAGGGGCTGGGGCTGATGCCCAATGAATTCGTGCTGCTGCAGGATGAGGCCGACCCCAAGCATACCGCCCTGGCCCGGGCCATCAGCGACAAAAAACTGGTGCGGCTGAATCCCCAGTATGATTCAGCCTGGCAGATCCGCTCCCGCAGCAAGGAACAGCGCATGTGCCTGGAACTTTTGCTTGATCCGGGTGTCGAAATTGTAACGCTGGTGGGGCAGGCCGGCACCGGCAAGACCTTGCTCGCCCTTGCCGCGGGTCTGGAAGAGGTGATTATCAACAAGCGTTATGAAAAAATTCTTGTCTCCCGGCCGATCATCCCCCTTGGCAAGGACCTGGGCTACATGCCCGGCGACAAGGACGAAAAACTGGCCCACTGGATGCAGCCCATTTTTGACAACCTCACCTTTCTCATGGGCAGCGGTCAGCCGCCGAAAAACCGGCAGGATGACGACTCGTTGCGCCATAAGATGGAAAAGCTGCTGAAGGACCATGTGGTGGAGCTGGAGGCCCTGACCTACATCAGGGGCCGGTCGATTTCCGGCCAGTATGTGATTGTCGATGAGGCGCAGAACCTCACCCCGCACGAGGTCAAAACCATCATCAGCCGGGCCGGCGAGGGGACGAAAATGGTGCTGACCGGAGATCCGTATCAGATCGACAACCCGTATCTCGATTCCAGCAGTAACGGGTTGACCTATACGGTGGAACGGCTGAAGGAGCTGCCCATTCACGGCCACATCACCCTGCGGAAAAGTGAACGGAGCCAGCTCGCCGGGGTAGCGGCGGATTATCTGTAATGGGAGAGAATTCAGGAGCCAGGAGTCAGGAGCCAGAAGTTATAAAAGTACCGGTTATCTGTGGCGTCATGCCGGATGTCCAACGTTTCAAGGGTCGGTGAGGTGGTACTTTTGCCTTGTGCCTAATGCCTGTTGCCTCCTGACTCCTGCTAACCACATCGAATCTTTAAGGAAGCGAACAATATGGAATTCGTACCGAAATGGATTGCCTGGGAAATCACCAGACGTTGCAACCTCCACTGCGTGCACTGCCGTTCTTCATCGGAACTTGAGGTCATAGGCCATCCTGATTTTTCACTTGCTGAGGCGAAAAGGGTCCTGGACGACATCGCCTCCTATGCCAGTCCGGTCATCGTGCTTTCCGGCGGTGAACCCCTGCTGCGGGGGGATGTCTTTGACATTGCCGCCTATGGCACCGGCAAAGGGCTGCGCATGTGCCTGGCCACCAACGGCACCCTGGTTACCGAGGAAACCTGCGCCGGCATCAAAGCCGCCGGCATCAAGATGGTGTCGCTCAGTCTGGACGGCTCCAGCGCCGCGGTGCATGACGATTTCCGCAGTCAGACCGGGGCCTTTGCCGGCACCCTCAATGCCGCGGCCCTGTTCAAGAAGCATGATATCCCCTTTCTGATCAATTCCTCCTTCACCAAACGCAATCAGGAGGAGATCCCTAAAATCTACAAACTGGCCAAGGAGCTTGGCGCCACGGCCTGGTACATGTTTATGATCGTGCCCACCGGCCGGGGGGAGGATATCATGAAGGAGCTGATATCCATGGAGGATTATGAAAAGATGCTGGAATGGCATTATGAGATGGAAAAGGAGGAGGACGAGATTCTGGTCCGTCCCACCTGCGCCCCCAGTTATTACCGCATCGTCCTGCAGAAGAAGAAGGAAACCGGCGACGATTTCCAGCGGCGCAGTCTGAAATTTTCCACGGGCGGCTCAAAAGGGTGCCTTGCCGGCCAGCTCATCTGCCTGATCGATGTGGACGGCAATGTGCTGCCCTGCAGCTACTTTCCGGTGAGCGCCGGTAATATTCGCGAGCAATCCTTTAAGGACATCTGGGAAAATTCCAAGCTCTTTCACGATATGCGCGATTTCAAGTCCTATGAGGGCCGTTGCGGTTCCTGTGAATATGTCGGCGTCTGCGGCGGCTGCCGCGCCCGGGCCTACGCCATCCACGGCAACTATATGGCGGAGGAGCCTTTCTGTTCCCATGTGCCGGCCAAATTAAAGAGGATCGGCTGAAGGCAGAAGGCAGAAGGCAATAGACAAGAGGCAATAGGCAAGGGGCAGGGGGGCGTAGGAGCGGGTCTTGCCCGCGATGAAGAATTTTCACGGTGCTCTCTGGCTGCTCCGTGGCGAAAAGGGCCCTCCCCGCCATGGCAAAGGTGTCCGTCGCCGGGAGGATGCGGTTAGTGAAGAGGCTTTCATGGCCATACAACCGTCAACCGTCAACTGTAAACCGTAACCACCCTTGGCCGCCTGAATAATGAAGGGTAAATCCGGTTTTTCCGGAAGAACAAGTCAACCAGTCAATCGATCCACCAATCACTCAAGGAAAAAAGAATGAATACAAATTTTCTCAAGGCATGCAGAGGGGAAGAAGTCAGCCATACGCCGATCTGGATTATGCGGCAGGCGGGCCGTTATCTGCCTGATTATCATAAGGTGCGCGGCAAGGTTACGTTCCTTGAGCTCTGCAAAACTCCCGAGCTGGCGGCGGAAGTTACCCTGCAGCCGGTTGATATTCTCGGCGTTGACGCGGCGATTCTCTTTTCCGATATTCTGGTGGTGCTCGACGCCATGGGCATGGAGCTTGATTTCAGGGAAAAACAGGGGCCGGTGCTGCCTTCCCCCATCCGCAGCCGGGCCGATGTGGATCGCCTGATCGTGCCTGATCCGGTGGAGGGGCTCGGCTATGTCATGGACACCATCCGCCTGCTGCGCCGGGAACTGGCCCACAAGGTGCCGCTCATCGGCTTTTGCGGCGCCCCCTTTACCCTGGCCACCTACATGGTGGAAGGCGGATCGTCGAAGAGTTTTTTCCAGACCAAGAAGATGATGTATGCCGAACCGGAGCTTTACGGGGCCATGCTTGACAAGGTCACCGACTGTACCATCGCCTATCTGCAGGCCCAGGTGGAGGCCGGGGCCCAGGCTCTGCAGGTGTTTGATTCCTGGGCCGGCGCCCTGGCGCCCTGCGACTTTGAGGAGTTCGCCCTGCCCTATGTGAAAAAGATCATGGCGGCCCTGAAACCGGCCGGGGTACCGCTCATCTATTTTGCCAACAACGGCGCCACCCTGATGGAGCTGTCCAAAACCTGCGGTGCTGACGTGCAGGGGCTTGACTGGCGGGTGAATCTGGCCGATGCTGTCAAGGTTTTCGGGCCGGATATCGCGGTGCAGGGAAATCTTGACCCCTGCGCCCTGCTGCTGCCCGAGGAGAAGCTGGAAAAACGGGTCGCCC
Organism: Deltaproteobacteria bacterium; assembly: GCA_016208225.1. Classification (GTDB taxonomy): domain Bacteria; phylum Desulfobacterota; class Desulfobulbia; order Desulfobulbales; family SURF-16; genus SURF-16. The sequence goes on from JACQYM010000109.1 coordinate 14,789, forward strand.
GCATCCTGGCCGACGGCAAGGGTGCCCGGGGCCATATTTTCAACCTGGGCCATGGCATTCTGCCGGAAACCCCGCCGGAAAAGGCCAAGTTCCTGGTTGACACGGTGCATCGCCTGTCGGCCCGGTAAACGGCGGGCAAGGGGGGGCGGCATGATACCCACGGTAGAGACCTGTCTGCAGCTGATGGATGAGCACCGGATGCTCGACAACATCAGGGAGCACTCCAGGGTGGTGGCCAGGGTGGCCGAATTGATCACCACCGGGCTCAGGCAGCAGGGAGAGACGCTTGACCTTGACCTGATCACCGCCGGGGCCCTGCTCCATGACATTGCCAAAACTCATTGTCTGGACAGCCGCTGCGACCATGCCAAGGTGGGCAGCGCCATCTGCCGGGACCTTGGTTTCCATGAAACCGCCGAGATTGTGGCCGAGCACGTGCTGCTGAAAAGCAACGGCAGCGGCCCGGTCACGGAAAAGGAAATCGTCTATTACGCCGACAAACGGGTCAACCATGACCGGGTTGTCAGTCTCCATGAGCGGCTGGACTATATCCTGGATCGCTATGCCCGCAATGACGAGGTGCGTCAGGAGCTGATCCGCCAGAATTTCGATAAATGCCTCGTTGTGGAGCAACGGGTTTTTGCCGCCCTTGATTTCAGGCCTGAGCAGGTGGCCGCACTTGTCATGTCCCGCAGGGATTGGAGGGTTTAAATGGATGATCAGGCGCAGAACGCCATCGCTGTTATACTCCTGAATCTGGGCGGCCCGGAGCGGCTGCAGGATGTGGAGCCGTTTCTGTTCAACCTCTTTGCCGACCGCCGCATTATCCGGCTTGGTCCGGCATTGCTGCAGAAGACCCTGCAGCAGCTCGCCGACCTGAACATCTCCCGCATTATCGCCCTGACCCTCTACCCCCATTACTCCAAGGCCACCACCGGTTCTTCCCTGGATGATCTGCGCGAGGCGGCCGCCGCCTTCCCTGCCTTTTTCGATATCGCGGAAATAGCCGCCTGGCCGGATCAGCCCGATTACATCAACTGCCTGGCTGCCGCCATTCAGGCCGGCATGCGGCAGTTCGGCGGAGAGGATACCCAGCTCGTCTACAGCGCCCACAGCCTGCCGGTGCAGTTTATTGAGGAGGGCGACCCGTATCTGGATGATATGCAGAAAACGATCAGGGGGGTGGAGAAGATCACCGGCCTGGCCGGCCATCTCTGCTTTCAGAGCAGAAGCGGCCCGGTTGAATGGCTCTCCCCGTCAACCCCGGAAATGCTGGAAAAACTGGCGGCCCAGGGCTGCAGGAAGGTGTTGATGGTGCCCATCAGTTTTGTCTCCGACCATGTGGAAACCCTGTACGAGATTGATATCCAGTACCGGGAAATGGCCGAGGAACTGGGCATGACCCTGAAACGGACCGAATCCCTGAACGTCATGCCCCGCTTCATCACCGGCTTGAAGACCCTGGTTGAGGCGGCCGCCCGGCAGCAGAACTGGCTGGCGTAAACCTTTCCACTGTCGCATGACAGTGTAGCATGGCCCTGCCACACAATGTGTGGCACGCCGCATCTCGTGCCACACATTCCTTTTTGTCCGTTCTGCCACACCAAACAAATAGCTTTATATTATCAATATGTTGCCTGGTAAATGCCATGTGCCGACGCCTGTGGCACGTCTGCTGCATTTCTTTAAATTAAAAAATAGAAATGCAGCACCTCTTGAAAGGGACAAAGGGGGGACGGTCATGAAAAAGAGAACTGAAAACAAGGCATGCACCGCAGTCATCGACAGATACGATTATGATGAAGATATTGCTGAAGCAGCAAGTCATGTCGGGACGGGCACAATTTTTAATCTCTGCGCGCTGATCGGCGCCTGGGGGGTTACCTGTCTGGGCAGCGCCGTCGTCCAGTTCGGCATCGCTACAATGGTGAAAGGCTGGTTTGCCGGCATCACGGGGTAAAGATCTGGAAACGGCTTCGTAAAAAGTCTTTTTTCACCACAGAGCACACAGAGATCACAGAGAAATAATATTTAGTACAGCTAGTTATCTCTGTGGGCTCTGGGCGCTCCGTGGTTGATTTTCAGTTCCTGCGAGTTCGTCACATATGCTTAAAGCACCCCGTGGGGTGTTTTTTTCACTCCTCACTCCTTACTCCTTACTCCTTACTCTTCACTCTCACTTTACCTGCTCAAGCTTACCCCGGCACCTGATAGCGCCGCATGCGGACGCTGATCAGGATGCCGATGCCGGCCATGGTGGTGATCAGCGATGAGCCGCCGTAGCTGAACAGGGGCAGCGGCATGCCGACCACGGGCAGCATGCCCATGACCATGGCCAGATTGATGAATGCCTGCCAGAAGATAAGCGACACCACGCCGATGCTGAGCAGGGTGCCGAATTTGTCCCGGGAGGAGACGGCGCTGTTCAGCCCCCAGAGGATGAGAAAAAAATAGATGAAGAGGAACAGGGACGAGCCGATAAAGCCGAATTCCTCGGCCCAGATGGAAAAGGCGAAATCCGTGTGCCGTTCCGGCAGAAAGTCGAGATGGCCCTGGGTACCCTCCAGATAGCCTTTGCCGGAGAACAGACCGCTGCCCACCGCGATCTTGGATTGCATGATATGATAGCCGGTTTTCAGGGGATCGGCCTCGGGGTTCAGAAAGGTTTCAATGCGCTGGCGCTGGTATGGTTTGAGGATGAATTTCCAGGCAATGGGGACAAGGGAGGCGCATGTTCCCAGCAGGATGCTCAATGTCTGCCATTTGAGTTTGACAAAAAGGGTCATGGAGACAAAGATAAAGCCCAGCATGAGCGCCGTGCCCAGATCCGGCTGTTTCAGGATGAGCAGAAAGGGCACCAGTGTCAGGGTAATGGGAATGGCCAGTTCCATGAGGGTGAAGCCCTTGCCGGTGTCCTTGCGGGAGTAATAGCTCGCCAGGGTGATGACCAGCATCAGTTTGGCCGGCTCGGAGGGCTGCAGGTTAAAAAAACCGAGATTGATCCAGCGCTGCGCCCCTGACAGGGTTTTGCCCATGATGAGGGCATAGAGCAGCAGCAGACAGATGAGCCCGTACATCGGATAATTCCAGGCCATGAAAAGACGGTAATCGACGCTGATGATGGCCAGGACCAGTCCCATGCCCATGATGAAATAGTAGAGCTGCTTGATGTAGACCGGGGTGCCCGGGGGTTTGTCCGGGTAGATGGCGCTGTAGAGGTTCATCAGGCACATGGTGGCAATGAGCGCCAGCCAGATGAGGATGATCCAGTCAAAATGCTGCAGAAGTCGTCTGTCAAAGCGTATCATGATATCTCGAAATTAATAACTGCGCAGGTCGATAGTATGAAAATTAACCACAGAGAGCACAGAGCCCACAGAGATGATGAATCGTAAATAAAAAATATTTTCTCTGTGATCTCTGTGTGCTCTGTGGTGAAACCGAAGTTTACGGTGTCGGCGCATCCCCGTTTTTCTCTTTAAAATACATTTCCAGTATCTGTTTGGCAATGGGCGCCGCCACCGAGCCGCCGTGGCCGCTGTGTTCCACCAGCACGGTCACGGCGATTTCCGGTTTTTCCGCCGGGGCAAAGCAGGTGAACCAGGCGTGGTCCTTGTATTTCCGGGGCAGCTGCGACTCCGGGATGCTCTTGAACTTGGCCATGCGCACAACCTGGGCGGTTCCGGTTTTGCCGCCCACAATAATGTTTTCCATTTTAGCGCTGGTGGCGGTGCCGTGTCTGGTGTTCACGGCATCGATCAGCCCTCTGACGATAAACTCCCGATCCTGGGCCGAACCATTAACCTTGCCGAGCAGCTTGGGCTCGATTTTTTTCATGGTGGAGCCGTCCGGGTCCTTGATTGCCTCAATAATCTGCGGCTTGTAGAGCTTGCCGCCATTGACGATGGCTGCGGTCATGCGGCAGATCTGCAGCGGGGTCGCCAGATTGAAACCCTGGCCGATGGCCACGGACAGTGTTTCGCCGTCCTGCCACTTCTCGTTTTTTTTCATCTTTTTCCAGGCAGAGGTCGGGACCAGTCCCGGTTTTTCATGCTCCAGCTCAATGCCCGTTTTTTTGCCCAGGCCAAGACTCTCCGCATAGGCGGCAAGGCGGTCCACGCCGACCTTCTGTCCCACCTGGTAAAAATAGACGTCGCAGGATTCGGAAAGGGCGCGCTGCAGGCTGATTGCCCCGTGCCCTGATTTTTTCCAGCAGCCGTAACGGCGATTATACATATGGAGTCCGCCGTTGCAGTAGAAAGTGGTCTGCGGGTTGATGACCTTTTCCGACAGGCCGGCCAGGGCGGTGATGATTTTGTAGGTTGAGCCCGGCGGATACTGGCCCTGCACCGATTTGTCGACCAGGGTATGCAGGGGATCGTTGAGCAGCTCCTGCCATACCCTGGTCGAGATGCCGCCGATGAACTCGTCAAGCTTGAGCGAGGGGGCGCTGGCAATGGCCAGCAGTTTCCCGGTGTTGACATCCATGGCCACCGCTGCTCCCGCGATCCCTTCCATCGCCTTTTCCGCGGTGTTCTGCAGATCGATATCCAGGGTCAGCTGCAGATCGTTGCCCGGCATCGGGTCCTGGTGCTGGAGGACCTGCTGTTCAAAGCCGAGGACATCCACCTCAAGGTAGCGGAATCCTTTCTCGCCCCGCAGTTCATTTTCAAAAATCTTTTCAATACCCATTTTGCCGATCGGATCACCGCCCTGGTATTTGTTGTATTTGAGGGCCTCAAGCTCGGTTTTGCTGATCTGTCCCAGATAACCGATGAGGTGCGATGCCATATTGCCGTAAAGGTAATCGCGGCTCGGCACCGCCTCCACCCGCACGCCCGGCAGTTCAAGGTGATGATTCTCGATGTAGACCAGGGTTTTCCAGTCAATATCCTCTTTGATCAGGATGGGCATATAGCGGGGCTGCCCGGCTGCCTCGCGGATGCTGGTCAGCAGATTGGAAATATCTTCATTTAATATCTGGGAGAGACGTTTGGTCACCTCATCCGGGTTGGGTGCGTCCTCCTTGGTCCAGAGCAGATTGAAATAGGGGCGGTTGGTAATGATGACCCGGCCGAACCGGTCAAGGATATTGCCGCGCGGCGCCTGGGTCTGCTGGATGCGGATCCGGTTGTTTTCGGAAAGTTTTACATACTCTTCCCCGTTTTTGATCTGCAGAAACCAGAGGCGGGCGACCAGCAGGGCGATAAAAACGATGATGACGATGGTGGCGATTTCCACCCGTTTTTTGAGGACAATAAGCTCCTCTTCATCAATTTTATGTATTTTTTCGACGGCGCGGCGGATTCTGGGCATGGGCGGGAAATGGGGGAAACCAGGTTAATCCCTGAAGGTATTTTTGTGTTTCGGCCGCAGAAAAAACAGTCCGGACTTCTTGGGGGACAGCAAGGTGTCAAAGGCCTCAAACACGTTGAACATCGGCATGGTGATCAGGCCCAGCAGCAGGGTCTGCAGCAGAATGTCCTTCCAGTACCACGGCAGTTCGTTTTCCGGGGCCAGGAAGGTGGCAAAGGAATAGAGCAGGCTGTTGGCGAACAGAAAACTGGCAAGCACCAGGGGAATGCGATGGACCACCTCCTGAATGGCCAGTTTTTTCGCCAGACCATGGAGCACAAAAAAGAGCAGCAGGTAGGTGATCGGATAGATGCCCAGAAAAATTCCGGAGAAAATATCCATGACCAGTCCCAGCAGCAGGAGCAGCAGGGCGCCGTGCACCAGTTCGAGACGCATGGCCGTAAAGACGATCAGCACGAAAAAGGGATCAGGGGTGCCGATCCAGTCCGGCAGAATGGTCAGCAGGGAGGTCTGCACCACAAGCAGAAAGACGCCGAGAAAAAAATAGGAGATGACAGGCATGATCAGTGGTGTTGCTGCCCTAAATCCTGGGCGGCCAGCGAGCTTTCGTGCATGATAATGATCAGATATTCGAGCTGCGAAAAATCGACCGCCGGTTCAATATCAATTTTCTGAAACATCCCCCTCTTGCTCTTGGTCACTTCGGACACCTTGCCCACCGGCAGACCTTTGGGGAAAATATCGCCGAGACCGGAGGTGACGATGGCGTCACCCTTTTCCACATCGGCGTTCTTCAACACATACAGGAGATTGAAGCCGCTGCTGCCGTTGCCTTTCAGGATGCCCTGCACCCGGTTCTTCTGCACCAGCACGTCAATGGCGCTGTTCGGATCATTGGCCAGGAGAACCTTCGAGTAGTTGGGCGACGTGTCAAGTATCTGGCCGACCACCCCCTCAACGGTGACGACCGGCATCCCCTTTTCCACGCCCTCGCTGCTTCCCCGGTCAATAATGATGGTGCGGAACCAGAGGGACGGGTCGCGGCCCACGATCTGCGCGGTCAAGGTGGGCGGCGGGAGGGAATCCTTCAGCTGCAGGAGCTTGCTGAGGCGGACATTGGTGGCCACCGCCTCGCGGTACTTGATGTTGGTTGCCTTGAACGAATCAAGCTCCTCTCTGAGCCGCGTATTTTCATCCCGCACATGCAGCAGGCCGACGTAGTTGGTCCAGATGCCGGTGATGCCGCCGGTGAGGCGGATCATGACATACTGCCCTTTGCCGATGAGATCCAGAGCAAGCCGTTGCGGTCCGTTCAATTCCTGACGGCCCACGGTGGAGGCGATCAGAATGAGAATGAAGGTCAGGATGGAGCCGAAGAGGAAAAAAATCTTGATCTGCCGTGATTTTTTATTTTTTTTTCTCATCAGGATAGACTAGTTGACCATCACCTCTTTGAGCACGTCAATATTTTCCAGCGCCTTTCCCGAGCCGAGGACGACAGAGGATAGGGGATCATCGGCGATGATGATCGGCAGTCCGGTCTCCTGTTTCAGCCGTTTGTCGAGATTGCGCAGCATGCCGCCGCCGCCCGTCAGCACGATGCCCTGATCGACGATATCGGCGGAAAGTTCGGGGGGCGTGAGCTCCAGGGCCATCTTCACCGTTTCGATGATGGCATCGACCTGCTCGGTGATCGCCTGGTTGATCTCGCCCGAATCAATGGTCAAGGTCTTGGGCACGCCGGAGACGAGATCGCGGCCCTTGATATCCATGGTTTCATAGGGCGGTTCCGGCATGACGTCGGCAATGGTGGTTTTGATCACCTCGGCGGAATGTTCGCCGATGGCCAGGTTGTGTTTGCGTTTGATATGCTGCAGGATGGCGTCGTCCATCTTGTCGCCTGCCACCCGCACGGATTTGGCATAGACAATGCCCGCCAGGGAGATGACGGCAACCTCGGTGGTGCCGCCGCCGATGTCGACGATCATGTTGGCCGTGGGTTCGGTGATCGGCAGGCCAGCGCCGATGGCGGCCGCCATCGGTTCCTCGATGAGATAGACTTCCCTGGCCCCGGCCGATTCGGCCGATTCGCGCACCGCCCGTTTTTCGACCTGGGTGATGCCGGACGGGACACTGATGATGATGCGCGGATGAACCAGGGTGCGGCGGTTATGCACCTTGTTGATGAAATAGCGGAGCATGGCCTCGGTTACCTCGAAATCGGCAATAACGCCATCCTTGATCGGCCGGATGGCCACGATATTGCCGGGGGTGCGGCCAAGCATCATTTTCGCTTCCTTGCCCACGGCAAGGACCTTGTTGCTGCGGTGGTCCTTGCGGACCGCTACTACGGAAGGTTCGCGCAGGACAATCCCTTTACCCTTGACATAGACAAGGGTGTTGGCGGTACCGAGATCAATGGCCAGGTCGTTCGACAGCCAGCCGAATAATGAATCAAAAGGAGAAAACATCAATGCACTCCCTTAGGGGTTAAATTTTGAATAATTTGCATGTTTCAGGATCCGGATCATTTCATGAGAGTCCGGCAATGGGATTTCGTAGAGGAAAACTTTCAAAGAATATCCCGCTTGGCGGGACTATATTTGATCGCTCATACTCCTTAAACCTTAACTTGCACACCTTAGCAAACAAAAAAAATGTTAGCAAGAAAAATGCTTTTTGGGCGATAGTTTGTCGGGTGCGCATTCCGTTCGTCAGGTTTGCCGGGAAAAAATACTTGACAGCCATAAACCATTCCGATTATATGTGGCCATCATTTTGTCTTGCGGAATGGGGCTATAGCTCAGCTGGGAGAGCGCTTGAATGGCATTCAAGAGGTCAGCGGTTCGATCCCGCTTAGCTCCACCAAAGTAAGGCAGACAGTTGTTTTTCCGGGTCGTCGATATACCTTAAAATAAATTGCGGCTGGGCGTTCCGTCTCACATACGCAATGAGGATCTTTAATCGGGGAGGGCCTTACAGTTTTTCCTAATATTAAAGATAGCCTCTGTCGGCACTCAAGAATTGGCCTTCTTTACGCCGCAGAGGCTTTTTTTATTTGCCGGCCGGAAGATCGGTCAAATCGGTAACCGGTGCGGCCTGATTCCGTGCAGGCGGGAATCCCGGTACCGTTACCATTGCCATCAATCATCAATCGGCCGGCAGATCATGTGCCAGTTGCCGATTCCCGTTTTTCCTGGGAAAGTATTCCCAGCTGTTCATCGGAGATTTTCATGTCCTCAGTCAAAAATCAGGGTGACGCGCAAGACAAGTCCTTGTCAAAGGCGATAACCGATGAAGCGATTCTGAAGGTCACCAAGGAAATCATTGTCAAGTTTATCGAGTGCGGCCGGCTGTCGCCGGCAAATTTTGACGAAACGTTTGAGCAGGTCTACAAAAAGGTCGTGAGCACGGTCCGGTGATGATTCCAGGTCGCCTTCAAACCAGTACCTTTGTCGGCTGCGCTGTGCGGCTCCTCTCCGTACTCCATGTACTGTCTCGTCGCTGCTCGCTTGCCTTCGCGGTCTTGGTCTGAATGCAACCTGGAATGAGTAAGGGCGAAGAGGGGGCAACGGTTGATCCTTCTCTGAATATCTTTCCGGCCCATGTCCGCCATATTCATCTGATGGGGATATGCGGCACCGCCATGGCAGCCATGGCCGGCATGCTCAAAAGCCAGGGTTTTCATGTAACCGGATCGGATGCCCATGTGTATCCGCCCATGAGCGATTTCCTGGTCCGCACCGGCATTCCCATTCTGGAAGGCTATCGGGCCGAAAATCTGGCGGACCGGCCGGACCTGGTCATCGTCGGCAACGTCATCACCCGTAAAAATCCCGAAACAGCGGCCCTGGCCGCTCTGCGCATCCCCTATCTGTCATTTCCCCAGGTGCTGCGCCATCTCTTCCTGGCCGGCAAGCAGTCCCTGGTGGTGGCCGGCACCCACGGCAAAACCACCACCTCCTCCATGCTGGCCACCATGCTCCATGGCGCCGGCCTTGATCCCGGCTTCATGATCGGCGGCATCGTCCAGGCCTTTGGCCGCAATTTCAGAGTGGGGCAGGGGCCTTATTTTGTCGTGGAAGGTGACGAGTATGACACGGCCTTTTTTGATAAGGGGCCGAAATTTCTTCATTATCAGCCCCATATCGCCATTATTACCAGCATTGAGTTTGACCATGCGGATATCTACGCGGATCTGGACGCGGTCAAACGCTCCTTTGCCCGATTGATTGCCCTGATGCCGGCGGACGGCTGCCTGGTCGCCCATGTCGATGACCCGGTGGTGCAGGAACTGACCGCTGCCGCCCCCTGCCCGGTGGTGGGCTACGGCCACCTGGCGGAAGATGAGTGGCGCCTCACTGACGTGCAATCCTATCGGGGCGGAAGTTCTTTCACGGCCCTGCACCGCGGCCAGCCCTTCGGCGCGTTTTCCACGAAGATGCCCGGCAGGCATAATTGCCTGAACAGCCTGGCGGTCATTGCCGTGCTGCACCGGTTGGGTCTTGCAGCGGACGTCATCGGCCGGGAGCTCGCTCTTTTCCAGGGGGTCAAGCGGCGTCAGGAGGTGCGCGGCGAGGTCGGCGGCGTCACCGTGATTGATGATTTCGCCCATCACCCGACCGCGGTGCGGGAAACCCTGGCCGCGCTGCGGGCCGCATATGCCGGGCAGCGGCTGGTCACCGTGTTTGAGCCGCGCACCAATACGAGCCGGCGCCGGGTGTTTCAGCAGGATTATGTCCGTGTCTTTGATGACGCGGATGTGGTGCTGGTCAAGGAGCCCGATGTTCTCGCCGCCGTGGCCGAGGATCAGCGCTTTTCCTCGGCGGAGCTGGTCGGGTCGCTGCGGCAGCGAGGGGTTGACGCCCATTATTTCCCGGACACCGACCGGATTCTCGCTTATCTCGCCGATATCCTGCGGCCGCAGGATGTTGTCGCCATCCTGTCCAACGGCGGATTTGACAATATTCATGCCCGGCTGCTGCAGCAGCTTGCACAACGTTTTTCGCCTGTTGGATAAATAGTCTCTATTTCCGTATTTCTACGGACTTTTCTCCCCATGGACCCGTCTCTGTTTTCCGTGCTTATGCACAAAAAATAAGTGCAGCTTTTTCCCCTGGTATTGTTGCGTAAAATCAGCATGATATGTTTGATTTTTCGGTCATGCGCCGGGAATGAACCGTTATTCATAATTGTGTGAATAGCCATTCATTTTTTGCTTGACATAGAAAATGCTATGGGATAAAAATCCGCTGGAACTGCGCAATTTCAAGTGTTGCGCGGCAAAGAGTCAAAGTTCCGCAAACAGGTGAACCTGCCCGGAGCAGGAAGATGATGGACGAATTCTCCTGTTCCCCCGGTGCGGAGGGATGACTTTCCAGGCAACTCCCCCGGGAGCTGGCCTTTCTTCAGGTCACAACAACCATTTTAAAGGTGCTGCTCAGTCTGGAACTGAAAAGCGCCTGATCGTCCCCCCGGAGATTTCCGCCGGACGGACAAAGGAGCTGAATCGTGGAACAACAGGCTCTCCTTGATCTTCTTTATGTCGCGGCATTTACCCTTTGCGGTCTCGGCTTTGGTTTTGGCCCCCTCCTCATTGTTTATCTCTTCTCCCCGCGCGGCACCCGCAATCTCGTCAACAAGACAAGAATCCCTATTGAGTGCGGTATGGAAACCATAGGTCCTGCCTGGATTCGATACGGTATTGTCTATTATCTGTATGCCTTGATGTTTCTGGCCTTTGATGTGGATGTGCTGTTTCTTTTTCCCGTGGCAGCGGTTTATAACGATTTCCCCGGGATGCGGGGGTTTGTCGAAATTGTTTTATTTGTCGCGGTTCTTTCACTGGCGATTGTTTATGCATGGAATAAGGGAGTGTTCAAGTGGGAACGGAAAGTATACCAACAGCAGTAGAGAGTGCTATACCCCCTGCATTGTTGCAGTTTCATCAACTTGATAAACTGCGGATGCTGGCCAGGGCAAACTCATTGTGGCCCATGACCTTCGGCTTGGCCTGCTGCGCCATTGAGATGCTGTCAAGCGGCTGCGCCCGTTTTGACCTGTCGCGTTTCGGTGCGGAGGTTTTCCGTCCGTCACCGCGGCAAAGCGATGTGATGATCGTTGCCGGCACCCTCAATAAAAAGATGTTGCCCGCCGTCAAGATCCTTTATGACCAGATGCCGGAACCCAAGTGGGTTATCGCCATGGGAAACTGCGCGATTTCCGGCGGTCCTTTTGTTTTTCCGGGTCAATATAATGTTGTGGAAGGAGTGGACAGCTTTCTGCCGGTTGATGTCTATATCCCCGGTTGTCCGCCGCGTCCTGAGGCCCTGATTGAGGGATTGCTGGAACTGGAGGAAAAGATTACCGGTCACCGGCGCTGGCCGCGGGTGAAACCGGAAACAGCGGTCAAGGGTTGAGCCGGAGCAGCATTTACCACTCACAGGTTGCCGGGTATTTACAGGTACTGCCGGTTATGGTGAGTTCACCTTCATGGTAACGTTATGGATCGAGCTAAAATAAAAAGAGAACTGGAAAAGTTGGCCGCTGCAGGTATGCCTGCCGAGCAACCGCAGGAAGCAGCGGCGCCGGTGGAAGTCCAAGCTGAAGGAGAGGGAGAGGGCAAGCCGAAGCCCAAGGCCAAGAAGGAAGAGGATGCCCCCCCCCGAAAAAATGGCCTGATCGAAACGGAATATGCAAAACGGGGCGCTCATCTTGATGTGCAGATCAACCCGGATCAGGTGGTCAGCGCGGCTGAATTCCTGGATGGCGAGGGGATGACCCTGGAGATGGTGACCGGCGTTGACTGGATCAAGGAGAATCAGTTCGAAGTCATTTATGACTATTCCTATACCGGCGGCCAGCTGTTGCGGGTGGTGGTGCGGGCCAGAGTTGACCGGAACAAGCCCGACATTGCCACTGTTTGTCATATCTTTGGGGGCGCAAACTGGCATGAGAGGGAGACCTGGGAATTGCTGGGCATCAATTTTGTCGGTCATCCGCAGCTTGAACACTTCCTGTTGCCGGAAGATGCTGATTTTTTCCCATTACGTAAGGATTTCAAACCATGAGTTCATTAGCCCAAAGCCAGTTGCGTGAGACCTTTGAGCTGAATATAGGTCCACAGCATCCTGCCACCCACGGTGTACTGCGCATCAAGGTCGTCATGGACGGGGAATATATCGTCCGGGCGGAGCCTATTCTCGGCTATATTCACCGCATGCATGAGAAAATGGGCGAAAACCGGACATGGAACCAGTTCTGGCCCAATATGGGCCGGCTCGATTATCTGTCCGCCATTGCCTATAACCATTGCTATGCCTGTCTGGTGGAGCGGGCCATGGGCATCGAGGTGCCTGAGCGGGCGGAGTATATTCGCGTCATCACCGCCGAGCTGAACCGGATCCAGAGCCATCTTTTAGGCTTCGGTGCCTATATCATGGATCTTGGCGGCTTTACACCGCTCATGTACGCCATGGATGAGCGCGAGCAGATCCTCGACCTCCTGGAGTCGGTCACCGGCTCCCGCCTCACCTACTGTTATTTCCGGTTCGGCGGGGTGTATAACGATATCGATGACGACTTCATCACCGGCACCCGCGCCTTTATCAAGAGATTTCGGCCCCAGATTCCCATGTATCATAAGCTGGTTACCGGCAATGTCATCCTGATGGACCGTCTTAATGGCGTCGGCCCCATTTCCGCGGATCTGTGCCGGAAATATGGCGCCACCGGCCCTGTGCTGCGGGGTTCGGGCGTCAATTTTGATGTCCGCCGGAATGAACCGTACGGGGTCTATCCGGAGCTTGATTTCGATATTCCGGTGTATCACGAATGTGATTCCATGGCCCGTTACATGGTGAGAATGGATGAGATGGTGCAGTCCTGCCGCATCATCGAAAATGCCTTGAATAAACTGCCGGAAGGGCCGGTGATGGCTGAGAAGGTGCCGAAGGCCCTGAAACCGCCCAAAGGTGATTTTCATTTTGCCGTGGAAGCCGCGCGCGGAACTTTTTCCATGAGAACCGTCAGTGACGGCACCAACACCTCGTACCGGATGAGACTGCGGTCTCCAACCTATTCCAATGTCAGCCTGTTCGAGGAGGCAAGCCGCGGGATGCTGCTTTCCGACGCCCTGGCGTTTTTGGGAAGTCTTGATCCCGTCATCCCCGAGATGGACCGGTAAGGAGCAAGCACGATGAATGAATTAATACGATTACTCGCTTACATGCTGGGCATTGCCGCCTTTCTTGGTTTGAATCTCGCCTATCTGGGCTGGGTCGAGAGGAAGGGCGCCGGTCATTTTCAGCGGCGGACCGGCCCGAAAGAGGTTGGGCCCTATGGACTGCTGCAGCCCCTTGCCGACGGTCTCAAGCTCATGTCAAAACAGCTTGTTGTCCCGACCAATGCCGACAGGCCGCTCTATATGTGCGCCCCGATCCTCATCATGGTGCCCTCTGTTCTGTTGTTTGTCGCCATCCCGTTTGGCGAGCATCTGGTGCCCAGGGAATTTAATTTCGGTCTGATCATGATGTTTGCCTTTGCCTCCATGGCCGGTTTATCCATCCTGATCGGCGGCTGGGGCTCGGGGAACAAATATTCACTCATCGCCGGAACCAGGGCGGTCTCGCAGAATGTTGCCTATGAGATTCCCATGCTGATCACGGCAATCAACATCGTCCTGATCACCGGCTCCCTGGATCTGAATGAAATCGTCCGGCAGCAGGGCAGCTACATCTGGAACTGGAATGTATTCCGGCTGGATAAATCCATCCTCATGCCGGTTTCCTTCCTGGTTTTCTTTATCTGTTCCCTGGCCGAGACCAATCGTACCCCGTTTGATCTGGGTGAGTGCGAAGGCGAGCTTGTCGCCGGCTATCATACGGAATACGGCGGTATGGGGTTCGGCCTTTTCATGATGGCTGAGTATGCCAACCTTGTCATCGGCTGCAGCCTGACCACTGTTCTCTTTCTCGGCGGCTGGCAGTGTCCGTTCGGTTTATTCCCGGGGCCGCACTGGTTCCTGCTCAAGATGTATTTTCTCATCTGGTGTTTTGTCTGGATTCGCTGGACCTATCCGCGCACCACATTCTGGGGCCTGCTGAATCTTTCCTGGAAATATCTCATTCCGTTTTCATTGGTTAACTTGTTGCTAACAGCCTTATTTATAAAGGTATTTTGATTATGTCCGGATACTTTAAAGAGATCATTACGGGATTGAAAAGTCTGGCCATCGGCTTGCAGATCACCAATAAAGAATTTTTCACCAAACCCATCACCCTGCAGTATCCCCATGAGTCGGTGAAGATGACGCCCCGCTATCGGGGCCATATTGAACTGGTCAAGGACCCGCAGACCGGCACGCACCGGTGCATCGCCTGCGGCATGTGCGAGAAGGGCTGCCCCACGGGCTGCATTACCGTGCAGGCGGAAAAGCGGGAAGGGGTCAAGGGCAAGGTGCTGACCGCCTATATTCTCAACTTTACCACCTGCAGTCTGTGCGGTCAGTGTGTGGAAAACTGCAAGCCCGAGGCCATCAACTTTTCCAATGAGTACAATCTGGCCAGCACCCGGCGCGAAGATTACATTTTCAACCTGCTGCAAAAGCTGCATCCCGAAGGTGTTCCGGAACCTGAGATTGATCCGGAGTTATTAAAGAAAGAACGCGAGAAAAAAGAAGCTGCAAAGAAAGAACCCGCAAAAAAAGCAGCAGCTAAGGAAGGCGGGGAATCAAAAGCAGAGGAAAAAAGCTGATGAATCCTTCACTGTTTTCACCGGAAGGTCTAGCCGGGATTATTTTCCTGATCCTGATCGGCGTGACAATACTCGGGGCGATCATAGCCACCTGTACGAAAAGGCTGATCAGAAGTGTTACCGGACTTGCGGTCTGTTTCGTGGGCGTTGCCGGACTTTACTACTTCCTGAACAGCCCCTTTGTCGCCATGATGGAACTGCTGATTTATGTCGGCGCCGTCTGTGTGACCATCGCCTTTGCCATCATGCTCGCCGAACCGGACGAGGCAAGGCTGGCGAGAAAAATCAGCGGGTTGAGCGGCGGCCTGGCCGCGATCTGCGGCGGGGCCATAGCATTTGCCCTTGGTTACGCGGCTGTCAACGGCACCTGGATGGCGGCGCCCGCTGCCCGGGCCAACGACGGATCGCTGAAGATGATCGGTGAATCCCTGCTGACCAGATACAGCATGGTATTTGAACTGATCTCGATTGTCCTGCTGGTGGCCATCATCGGCTCAATGGCTCTTGCCCGGGGCGGAAGGAGGGAAGAATAATCATGTTAACTCTCAGTTCTCAGCTCAACACGTATCTTATCATGGGTGCCGTTCTTTTCGGATTCGGCATTTTCGGCCTGCTGCGCCGGCCGAGCCTCATCGGCATGCTGATCGCCGTGGAGCTTGTTTTAAGCGGCGCCTCGATCAATTTTATGGCCTTTAACCGTTTTCTGGCGCCTGATCCCACGGTGGGGCAGATCATAACCCTGTTCATCATGGCCATCGCCGCGGCCGAGGCCGCCATCTCGCTGAGCATCGTTATCGCCGTATACAGGAATTACAAGTCCATTGAAGTTGAAGACCTGGTAGAACTTAAAGGATAGAATTGAGGATTATCATGGAAACCGTCAGCGCCGCCACCGGCGATATCGTAACCACAAGTAGATTAGTATGGACTTTGATTGTCCCGTTGCTTGGCTCCTTCCTCGTTTCATTGTCCGGGAAAAAGCCCAATCTGCGGGAGAGCTGGTCTGTCATATCTGCCGTCATACTTTTTTCACTGGTCTTAACGATGGTTTCACCGGTTTTGGCCGGGAAAACCTTTTATTATCAGCTTTTTAAAATACTGCCGGGCGTGACGGTAACCCTGCGGGCCGATGCTTTTTCCATGATCTTCGCCCTGGTCGCCTCCTCCCTCTGGATCGCGGCCGCTTTTTACTCCATGGGGTATATGCGCGGGCTGCATGAGCATGCGCAGACCCGGTTCAACACCTGTTTTGCCATTGCCATCTTCGGCGCCATCGGCGTGGCCTTCTCGGACAACCTGTTTACCATGTATCTCTTCTATGAGATCGTCAGTGTCTGCACCTACCCGCTTGTTGCGCATCATCAGGATGAAGAGGCGTATGAAGGGGCAAAAAAATATATTGTTTATCTGACCACCACGGCCAAAGGGTTTCTGCTGCCCTCCCTGGCGCTCATTTACGTGATGACCGGCTCGCTCGATTTCCCCTATAACATTTACAGCGGTATGTTCCCGGCTGATGCCAACTCCGCCATTGTTACCATGCTCTTCATCTTCTGCCTGTTCGGCTTTGCCAAAAACGGCGTCATGCCGTTCCATCGCTGGCTGCCGGGCGCCATGGTCGCCCCGACCCCGGTCAGTGCCCTTCTCCATGCCGTGGCCGTGTCTTCTGTACCGCCCGCATGATGCTGTACGGATTCGGCGTTGATCTGATGACGTCCCTGAATCTTGGCCTGCCCACGGCCTACTTTGTCGGCTTTACCGTGGTGATGGCCTCCGTCATCGCCCTGACCAAGGATAATCTGAAAGCGCGGCTGGCCTACTCCACGGTCAGTCAGCTCTCCTATATTATCCTGGGGGTCTGTCTGCTCACCCCGCACGGCATTGCCGGCGGTCTGATCCATATCGCCAATCACGCCTTTTCCAAAATCACCCTCTTCTTCTGCGCCGGCGCCATCTATGTCGCCACCCATAAGAAAAATATCTCCGAGATGGGCGGACTGGCGAAATCCATGCCCTTTACCTTCGGGGCCTTTGCCATCGCCTCGCCCAGCACGATCGGCGCCCCGCCGCTGGCGGGCTCTGTGACCAAATGGGAACTGCTGGTCGGCCCCATCGAATCGGGTTCCTTCGGCATCATTCTCGTCTTGCTTGCCAGTACGCTGCTCAATGTCGGTTATTTTGCCCCGGTCGCCTACAAGGCATTTTTCGGCAAACGGCCGGCCGGCGAGCAGTATGAGGGCATCAAAGAGGCGCCATTGAGCATGGTTATTCCCCTGTGCACAGCCTCACTTATTTCGGTCATTATTGGCATCTATCCGAATTTTTTCATGAATTTTGTTAAGGCGGTGATAGGATGATTAGCTTGATTGAATTCTTCCGCGAGCGCCTGAAGGGAACTATTATCGCCTGTCTGGTTTTGATCGGCATAATAGCTCTCTGGGGGGCATTTATGGTTGATACGAGCCATGCTCATACCAAAATGGAAAAGATCCCGTTTTTCTGGAGTTTTTTTGGACTGATCGGCGGAGCGTTGCTTATTCTCCTGTCACGATTCTTCGGCCGCCTGGGAATCATGACCCGCGAGGATTATTACGATGAATAATTTCTGGATGCATCCCGCATTGATACTGATCATCGGCGGACTCGTTCTGCCCCTGATGAAAGGGCCGATCAGGAAACCATTTCTCATGATCGTGCCGCTGCTGACCTTTCTGAACGTGCTGGCCCTGGATGAAGGGGTACACGGCGTGGTGCAGTTCATTGACTGGCACCTCGTCTTCGGCCGGGTTGACAACCTGAGCCAGATATTCGGCTATATCATGTCGCTCATGTGTATCATCGGCACCCTCTTTGCCTTGAATGTCGAGGAGGATGCGCAGCATATCGCGGCCTGGTTTTATGTGGCCGGCTCCCTTGGCGTCATCTTCTGCGGCGATTATGTCGTCCTCTTCCTCTTCTGGGAACTGATGGCCTTTGCCTCCGTTTTTCTGGTCTGGTTCCGCCGTGGTCCGCAGTCGCTGGCCACCGGCTACCGGTATTTGCTCGTGCATACGCTGGGCGGGCTTTTCCTGCTGGCCGGTTTTGTGCTGCGCTACTATAATACCGGCGGCGACATTTCCTTTGTCCCCCTGGGCGTTGATACCCCGAACCTGGCCACCTATCTGATTCTGATGGGTTTCATCGTCAACGCCGCCGTGCCGCCCTTCCACTCCTGGCTGCCGGACGCCTATGCCGAAGCCAGTGTCGCCGGCGCCGTGTTCATGTGCGCCTTTACCACCAAAACGGCAATCTATGTCCTGGCCCGCGGCTTTGCCGGCATGGATATTCTTATCCCCCTTGGTGCCGTCATGGCGCTCTATGGGGTGGTCTACGGAGTCATTGAAAATGACGGCCGCCGCATTTTTGCCTGGGATACGGTGAGCCAGGTCGGCTACATGGTGGTGGGCGTCGGCATCGGCTCCAATCTGGCCATCAACGGCGCCTGTGCCCATGCCTTTGCCCATATCCTTTATAACGGTCTGCTGTTCATGGGCACCGGCTCGGTGCTGTACATGACCGGCACCTGCAAGCTCAACGAACTGGGCGGTCTCTACCGGAAGATGCCGCGCACCTTTCTCTTTACCATGATCGGCGGCCTGTCCATTGCAGGTTTTCCGTTATTCAGCGGTTTTGTCAGCAAGTCAATGATCATCTCCGCCGGGTTCGAGTCGCATCAGACTCTGGCCGCCTTTGCCCTGCTGCTGGCCTCCGGCGGTACATTCCTGCTGGCCGGTCTGAAGGTGCCCTACTTTATCTGGTTCGGCAAGAACAACTGCAGCAGCGAGCGATGGGAAAAGGCGGCTGATCCGCCATGGAACATGCAGGCCGCCATGGCTATCGCCTCGGTGATGTGCGCCTTTATCGGCTGCTATACGGCGTATCTCTATAACATGCTGCCGTTTCCGGTCGACTACCATCCCTATTCGGCCTACCATCTGTCCGAGACATTCCAGATTATCGGCACCTGCGGCATCATGTTTTTTGTCCTGAAACGGTTCATGGAGCCCACCGCCACCATCAGTCTTGATCTTGACTGGTTTTACCGGATGGCCGGCCGCGGTTTCATGTGGATTGACAGCAGGATATTCCAGTTTATCGACACCTGTGTCGGTGAAATTTACCGTTATATCGGTCTCTTCCCGTTAATGACCATTTCCCGCTTCTGGTCATGGTTTGACTGGAATGCCATCGACGGCGTGGTGGACGGCACGGCCCGGTCGGTGCGGTCCATCGGCGGCGTAGTGCGCAAGGTGCAGGCTGGTAATTTACAATACAATATATTCTTTGCCGCTACCTTCGTTGCAGGGGCGGTACTGATCTTTGTATTTGTTTGAGGGATCGAACGGCAAAACTCTCTCAGTAATATTATTGAATAGAGGAAAGTGGTAATGGATTTTTTAATAATGAATGAAGGGTTTCCCCTCTTAAGCACCCTCGTCTTTCTTCCTTTGGCAGGGGCGTTTATCCTGCTGTTTCTGCCGGGAGAGAATGTGCAGCGCCTCTGGGCCATGATCGTCACCTCGGTCACGGCGGGCATATCCCTGTCCCTCTATTCAGGATTTGACTCCGCCACGGCCAAATATCAGTTCGGCGAGCACATCAGCTGGATTCCCTCCTTGAATATCAATTATACCCTTGGCATTGACGGCATCAGCCTGCTGCTTGTCCTGCTGACCACCCTCATCATGCCTTTATGTGTTCTCGGCTCCTGGACCTATATCAAGGTCCGGGTGAAGGAATTCATGATCTGTCTGCTGATCATGGAAACCGCCATGCTCGGCGTTTTCATGGCCCTGGATTTCGTCCTTTTCTATGTGCTGTGGGAGGCCATGCTCATCCCCATGTACCTGCTGATCGGTGTATGGGGCGGGCCGCGCAAGATCTATGCCTCCATCAAGTTCTTCCTCTACACCCTGGCCGGCTCCGTCATGCTGCTTGTGGCCATTATCGCCCTGTATCTCAAAACCGGTTCCTTCAGTATCCCGGTAATGATGGGACAGGATTATTCATCCACATTCCAGATCTGGGTATTTTTGGCCTTCTTCCTCGCCTTTGCCATCAAGGTTCCCATGTTCCCCTTTCATACATGGTTGCCCGCGGCCCATGTCGAGGCCCCCACCGCCGGCAGTGTGATTCTGGCCAGTATTCTGCTGAAGATGGGCACCTATGGTTTTCTGCGTTTCTGTCTGCCGATCACGCCGCTGGCAACCCTGAGCCTCGGACCATATGTCCTGTGGCTGTCGGTGGCGGCCATTCTTTACGGCGGCTTTACCGCCCTGGCCCAGTCTGATATGAAGAAGCTGATCGCTTACTCCAGCGTCGGACATATGGGATTTGTCACCCTCGGTATTTTTTTCCTGAACCGCCAGGGTCTGGAAGGGGCCATTCTGCAGATGATCAATCACGGCGTCACCACCGGCGCCCTGTTCCTCTGCGTTGGTATGATGTATGAGCGGACGCACAGCCGGGAGATTGCCGATCATTCGGGCATCGCCCAGAACCTGCCGATATTCGTGTCGTTTCTGACCATTTTTTCCCTCTCCTCCCTGGCCTTTCCGGCAACGAACAGTTTTGTCGGCGAATTTCTCGTGCTGGCCGGGGCATTCAGCGTCAATAAGATAGTCGCCGGTGCCGCCATCCCGGGCGCCATTCTGGCCGCCGCCTACATGATGCGTCTGCTGCAGCATGTTCTCTTCCGCGGACCCGGTCGGCCTGATATCGCTGATTTGAATATCCGTGAGATTGTAACGCTTGCACCCCTGCTCTGCTTTGTGTTCTGGATCGGTTTAGCGCCTGAGCCTTTTTTAAGCGTCATGCATACCAGTGTTGATAATTTGATCCAGCAGGTAAATGTGGCCAGAACGGCACAGGTTGCCATGCTCCTGGCGCCGTAGCCGTTGATTCATAGTCGACGCAGTTTTGAGTTTTAACCGCGTAGTTATTATTAAGGCAAGCTGATCATACAGTATAAGGATTACACATGTTGTTCGCACCAGAGTTAGTACTGTTAATAGGGAGTCTGGTTCTCTTCGGCCTCTGTCTCGGGGAGGAGAAAGGAAATCTGGCGAAATTCGCGGCCCTTGTGCTGGCTGTCGTCGCAGCCATAGCGAGCCTTGCCACCTTGAATATGTCGGGCAGCCTGTTTTATGAAGCCTACCGCATCGATCTTTTCTCGCAGCTGTTCAAGCTCGCCATTTCCGTCGGCCTGATAGCCGTGTTGATGTTCAGCACGGAATCAAAGGGTATTTCCGTTCGCATGCGGGCCGAATATTATCTTTTCATGATTCTGAGCACCCTTGGCCTGGTGATGATGGTCAGCAGTGTTGAGTTGCTCTCCCTGTTCATCGCGCTGGAACTTTCCTCATACTCCCTCTATCTGATGGTGCCGATGCGCAACGACCAGAAAGGTTTGAAGGTGCAGATGGAGGCGGCAATCAAATATGTTCTCTTTGGTGTGGTTGCCACGGGCACCATGCTGTATGGCATGAGTTTCATTTTCGGCATGACCGGCACCACCTATTTAAATGAACTGGTGCCCAGGATGCATTCTCTTGTCGCCTCCCCCACGACCCTGCTGGCCATTGCCCTGTTCATGGCAGGCTTTTTTTATAAGCTTGCCGTATTTCCCTTTCATTTCTGGGTGCCGGATGTGTATCAGGGGGCGGCCAACGCCACGACCGCCTTCATTGCCTCCATCCCGAAACTTGGCGCCGTTGCCATTCTGATCCGCATCACCACCCTGGTCGCTCCCACGGGCGGAGAGGCGGTGGTCACCATGCTGATGATCCTTGCCGTCTGTTCCATGTTCTACGGCAACCTGTCGGCCCTGGTGCAGAAAGACATCAAGCGCATGCTCGGCTTTTCCGGTATTTCCCATGCGGGTTTTGTGCTGCTTGGTCTGCTGACCTTGAAGGAGACCGGCTATGCGACTTCCATGTATTATATCACCGGTTATGTTTTCATGAACCTTGCCTGTTTTCTGGTGATCTGCAAAGTTTCGCAGAAGGGCGAGAATCTCTGCATCGATGATCTGAGCGGTCTCTATAAACGGGCGCCGCTCCTCGCCCTGACGCTGCTGGTGGGCATGATGGCCCTGGCCGGGATCCCGCCCTTTGTCGGCTTCATGGGCAAATTCATGCTGTTGACCGGCGCCCTGCGCGCCGGGCATCTGACCCTGGTCATTCTGGCCGCGCTCAATACCGCCATTGCCATCTATTATTATCTGTCCGTGGTGCGGGTGGCATTCTGCAGCGCCCCGGAAGAGCGTCCGGATGTGCCGGTTGACCTGATGACCCGATGCGTCAGCATTTCATTGATTGCGGTCATCATTTTCATGGGGGTGGCGCCCAAACAGATTGTTGAAATTGCCGCAACTGCTGTGCGGACCATCCTCTAGAATCGCGCCGGGAGCCGGAAGACGGAATTCAGGGTCTGCAGGAGAAAGACTTGCACCCTGATTCTTCAATCCCGGCTCCTGAGCAGTTGCCTCCGCCGCGTAAATGCCGTAGGCAGAGTCCTCTTACGGGGTAATTAATCTGCCTCCGGTCCCTTGTAGTTTTCCGATCTTTGCGCACCACCCCTGCCGGGGCAGGCATCACCTGTCTGGCGCAAGTCCATTGCTCTCCGTCACAAGCTCCTCTCGACTGTCTGCTTGACAAGCTGAAAAAATTGGGTATAGTATGTCATTAACTTATGGGCGGACATAGCTCAGCTGGTAGAGTACAAGCTTCCCAAGCTTGGTGTCGCGGGTTCGAATCCCGTTGTCCGCTCCAACAGAGTTAATATGAGTTCGCTGTTTTTGGCAGCGACTCTTTCCTGAGGGCATGGTTGCCAGGATGTTCTTCCTGCGCTGTGCACGTTTGGCGGATGCACACAGTGCTCATTATTTCTGCCAAGCTTCTTAAAGTACAAGGGTTATGCCGGGCGCAGAAACCTTGACTGGATGGCCTTTCCGTCGCCATCCGAAGAGAAAGTGGGCTATGCCCGCTTTTTTTATTTTTGACGTACCTCATTTTCTCTGGTTGATATGACTTCACATAAAGAGCATATTGTTGCGGAAGTCGGGCGATTGCTCGAACCTGTGCTAGCCGAAAATTATCTGGAACTGGTCGAGGTGCAGTTCCGGCAGGAACCGGCTGGCTGGGTGCTCAGGGTTATTATTTATAAAGAAGGCGGGACATCGGTTGATGACTGCGCGAAGGTGAGCCGGGAGTTGAGCCGTCTGCTGGACGTTGAGGATCTCATTCCGCAGAAATATATGCTGGAGGTATCGTCACCCGGCCTTGACCGACCGCTGCAATCGGAAAGGGATTTTTTGCGCAACAGAGGCGAAAAGGTGCGGCTTACGGTGGAAATTGCCGGGACTTTTGCGACGGTAACCGGAATCATTGACAATGTACGGGACGGCATGCTCGTGCTCAAGGACGATGCCGGCATGGTTTCCCATCCGCTAACCGCGATAAAGAAAGCAAGGCTTGAGATTGAATTTTAATCAGGTCTGTTCAAGAATTTAATATATTGCCGGTTTCAGCCGCTTTAGCAGCCTGTATGGTACGGGTTGGAATTGTGGAGAATGATGATGTTATCAGATTTGAAAAGAATAATAGACCAGATCAGTCGGGATAAGGGCATTGACCGGCAGCTTCTCATCGAGGCTCTGGAAGAGGCAGTGCTGTCCGCTGCCAAAAAACGGTATGGCCTGCGACGTGATATTGAAGTCAAATTCAATGACGAATTCGGCGAGGTTGAACTGTTCCAGTTTCGGAAAGTGGTTGAGCAGGTGGAAGACGAACAGGTCGAGGTTTCCCTTGAGGAGGCCAAAAGACTTGACCCGGAAGTTGAGCTCGGCGATGAGCTGGGTTCGAAAATGGAAAATGTTTCGGATCTCGGCCGCATTGCCGCCCAGTCAGCCAAGCAGGTCATTATTCAGAAAATGAAGGATGCGGAGCGGGGCGTGATCTTTGACATGTACCGGGACCGCAAGGGTGAGATTGTTAACGGCATTGTGCAGCGCTTTGAGCGCGGCAACATGATTATCAATCTGGGCCGGACGGACGCGCTGCTGCCGAAAAAGGAGCAGATGCCGCGCCGGTCATACCGGCAGGGTGACCGTATCCGCGCCTATCTCATGGATGTCCGGCAGGACGTGCGCGAGCAGCAATTGATTCTGAGCCGCACCTGCAATGAGTTTCTCGTCAAGCTTTTCGAGATGGAAGTGCCGGAGATTTCCGAGGGCATTGTCAAAATCATCAATGCCTGCCGCGAACCGGGCTCCCGGGCAAAAATTGCGGTTGCTTCATCCGAACCGGATGTGGACCCGGTGGGTGCCTGCGTGGGTATGAAGGGGTCCCGGGTGCAGAATGTGGTGCAGGAACTGCAGGGCGAAAAGATTGATATTGTTCCCTGGAGCCCTGATCCGGCAAAATATGTTTCCAATGCCCTGGCCCCGGCCCAGGTTTCCATGGTTGTGGTCGATGAGGACAAAAGGACGCTGCTCGTGGTTGTGCCGGATGATCAGCTTTCGCTGGCCATCGGCAGGCAGGGACAGAATGTCCGTCTGGCCTCCCAGTTGCTGGGCTGGCGCATAGATGTGAAAAGCGAGCAGCGGTACAGCAGGATGACGGAGGCCGGTTTCCAGTCCATGATGCGGGTGCGGGGCATGAGTGAAAAAATTGCCGAAACCCTTTATGACGGCGGGATCAACACGGCCCTGGAGCTGGCAAACGTCGATGAGGCTGAGCTGATGAAAATTATCGGCATAAGCGAGGTCGAGGCCCAGCTCATGAAGGCCGAGGCGGCCCGATCCGTGGCGGCTGCCGATCAGCAGGATGCAGAGGCTGAAAGTGTGACGCAGCCCGCGGATGGTGAATGATCAGCAATACGTGGGTGGAAAGACGGAAAAGACAGGGCCGGTACGAACGTGCCTCGGCTGCGGAAAAAAGGCGCCGAAAGCCAGTCTGATCCGGTTTGCGGTGGTGAATGGCCGCATTGTTGTTGATGAAGGATACAGTCTTACCGGCAGAGGAGCATACAGCTGCAGGCAGGAGATCTGCCTGCGCCTGCTGGCAAAAAAAGGAAAAAGACTTGCCAGGGCTCTCCGCTGTGAGAAGCCGGATCCCCACCATGACATGGCATCGTTGATCAGCACCACGATTGATAGTTTTGTAGCAAAATAGCGGGGGCCGGAGAAAAGAATAATTTTTAAGGCGTCCGCGCGCAGAAAGGCAGTTTCAGGAGCATATATGGGAAAAATCCGGGTATACGAGTTGGCCAAAGAAGCAGGGGTTGAAAGTAAAATTTTGACCGCCCAACTCATTGAATTAGGCTATAATGTACGAGCCTATAACTCCACCCTTGAAGATGATGCGGTCGAAGAAATCCGCACCAGGCTGGGTTTTAAAAAGGTTGAAGTGCAAGAAAAAAGAATAGAAAGCAAAGGGCGGACCACAATTATCCGCCGGCGGACGCCGACCGTCGCCGAACCAGAGGAAGAATTGCCGGGAAAAGAAACGGCTGAGGAATATGTTCCGGAGACGCTTGCGCGGGCAGAGGAACACAAAGTCGAGACGGCGGAGTCCTTAGAGGAAAAGGCCGTAGAGGCCTTGCCGGAGGAGAAACCGGATCGTGTTGAGCCCGCCGGCCCGCGAGGGGTTGAAGAAGCCGCTGGTCAAGCTGCTGCCGCCGCCGAAAAAGCGGCCGTGCAGCCTGCGGCGCTCGGGGCTGAAAAACCGGCAGTCGCCGGGCCGCCGGCGGAAAGCCAACCCGGCCAAAGGGCCGAACAGCAGCCGGAGCTTGCCGAGGCTGAGCCCCAAGCTGCGGTGGAAAGTGCTGCGGTACGTGCAGCCGGGGAAGCCGTTTCCGAAACCGCTCCCGCGGCAGAAGCCATGGGCACTGGGGAACTGGAGGAAGTCGGCCCGGCGGCACCGGAGTCGCCCCGGGATGAAGCGCCGTTATTAAAACGCAAAAAAGGGCTGGCCAAGATCATCGGGCGCACGGAGATTCCCCTGCCGGTTGAGGACAGCCGACTGGTACGCCCCAAAAAAGTGGTCGAAAAACCGAAAAAAGCGAAAGTTGTGCTTCGCCCCGAAGTTGAGACGGTTGAAGTCGTCGATGAGGATGCGAAAGGCAAAGCCAAGGCGAAAAAGGGCAAACGTTTTGTCAAGTTCAGTCCGGAACCGGGGCTGGCGCGTTTCAAGAAAGGCGTGAAACGCAAAGACGGCGTTGATGTGGATGTGGATGAGATCGGCCCGCTCGGCGCCCGCATCGCTTCCGGAGTCCGCGTGATGCGCGGCCAGAGGGGCGGCCACAAGAAGAAGAAACGTGAAGAAGCCGTGCAGCTGATCAGCGAAACAAAGGCCATCAAGAAACGGATCAAGGTGCTGGAAACCATCACCGTCGGCGATCTTGCCCACCGGATGGGCGTTAAATCCAATGAAATCATCGCCAAACTCATCGGCCTGGGGATTATGGCCACGGTAAATCAGGCCCTTGATGTCGATACGGCGATGCTTGTTGCCAACGATTTCGGCTTTGAGGTGGAACAGGGCATAACGGAGGAGCAGTCCATCATTGAACTGATTGCCTCGGAAAGCGGCGGTGCCGTCATTCCCCGTCCTCCCGTGGTGACCGTCATGGGACATGTCGATCACGGCAAGACCTCCATCCTTGATGCCATCCGCAATACGGATGTGGCTGCCGGCGAGGCAGGCGGTATCACCCAGCATATCGGCGCCCATTATGTCCGGTCGCTCAAGGGGGATCTGGTGTTTCTCGATACGCCTGGACATGCGGCATTCACGGAAATGCGTTCCCGCGGCGCCCAGGTGACGGATGTGGTGGTGCTCGTGGTCGCGGCCGATGACGGCGTGATGGATCAGACCAAAGAGGCGATCAACCATGCCAAGGCGGCAGGGGTGCCGATCCTTGTTGCGGTCAATAAAATAGACAAGCCCGATGCCGATCCGGCCAGGGTGAAGCGTGAACTGGCGGAACTGGGGCTGGTGCCGGAAGAGTGGGGCGGTGAGACGATCTATTGCGAAACTTCCGCCAAGCAGGGCCTCGGCATTGATGAACTGGTGGAAAGCATCACGCTGCAGACCGAGATTCTTGAATTGAAAGCCGACCCGAATCGACGGGCGAAGGGCTGGGTTATCGAGGCCCAGCTTCATAAAGGCCGCGGCCCCGTTGCCACGGTGCTTGTCCAGCATGGCACCCTGCGTGTCGGCGATCATTTTGTCGCCGGCATCTTTCATGGCAAGGTCCGCTCGCTGACCGACGATAAAGGGCGCAAGATAACCGAGGCCGGCCCGTCAATGCCGGTTGAAATCCAGGGATTGACCGGTGTGCCCAAGGCCGGTGATGAATTTGTGGTTGTGCCGGATGAAAAGATGGCAAGAAGCGTCAGCTCCGATCGGCAACTGAAGAGCCGTGAGTCGGAACTGGCCAGCAGCACCAAGATTTCCCTCGAGAATCTCTTCGAAAAGCTGCAGGAAGGGGAGATGAAAGAGCTGCGGGTCGTGCTGCGCGCCGATGTCCAGGGTACCCTGGAGGCTTTCGGCAAGGCGATTCAGGAACTGAGCACCGATGCAATCAAGGTGAAGATCCTCCATTCCGGCACCGGCACCATCATTGAGTCCGATGTGTTGCTGGCCGCCGCCTCGAACGCCCTGATCATCGGGTTTAACGTCCGTCCCAACAGCAAGGTGGCGGAGCTTGCCAAGTCCGAGAATGTGGATCTGCGTTTCTATGACGTTATCTACCATGCCCTGGATGATATCAGAAAGGCGATGGTCGGCCTGCTCGAACCGACCTTTAAGGAAAAGGTTATCGGTAAAGTTGAGGTGCGCAACACCTTTCACGTACCGAAAATTGGTACAATTGCCGGCTGTTACGTGCTTGACGGCAAGATTGAACGTAATGCCCATGTGCGCCTGCTGCGGGATGGCGTGGTTGTCTTTACCGGCCGGATTTCATCGCTCAAGCGCTTCAAGGATGACGTCAGGGACGTGCAGTCAGGGTATGAATGCGGGCTGGGCATTGAAAATTATAATGACATCAAGGTGGGTGACCAGCTTGAGGCTTTTGTCATGGAAAAGATGGAGGCTGAGCTGTAAGGCTTTCCTCGTAATGGATGACCATGGTTGCCGCAAAGGATAAATCACGATTCACCCTGCCTGCCGGCCTGGCCCCCGGGCCGAAGAGACGGCCGGTCAGAGTGGCAGATACCATCAGAAACGAGATCGCCGTCCTGCTTCTCTTCAAGGTGAAGGACCCGGCCCTGCACAATGTCAGCATTGTGCATGTGGACGTGAGCGACGATCTGAGCCGGGCCAGGATTTATTATGCCTGCGCCCCGGACATGGCCGCCAAGGTCGGCGCCGGGCTGAACCGGGCGAAAGGTTTTATCCGCAGCCACCTTGCCAAGGTAATGCAGATGCGGCATGTGCCGGAACTGCTGTTTAATTTCGACCCGTCAACCGAACATGATGCCAAGATGCAGAAAATTTTTCAGGAGATAGCCCGCGAAAATGAACCAGGCTCTGTCTGAAATAATTCCCGTGCTCAACGCCGCCAGCAACGTGCTGATTGCCACCCATGTTTTCCCGGATGCCGATGCGCTGGGTGCCCAGCTTGCATTAGGCAATATCCTGCGGTCCAGGGGCAAGGGCGTTTATCTCTACAGCGAGGAGCCGGCGCATTATATCCTTGAGTTTCTGCGCGGTTCCGACCGGCTGAACATCGGCCTGCCCGGCCCGAATCAATTTGACTGCGCCGTGGCCCTCGATTGCGGCGATGACGTGCGGCTCGGCAAGGCAAAGGAAGAACTGCTGACAATCCATCCCTTTGTGGTCATCGATCATCATACCGGCCATAAAAATTTCGGCGATGTGCGCTGGGTTGATCCTGGGAAATCCTCGACCGGCGAGATGGTGTATGAACTGGCCCTGGCCATGGGGGCGGAAATTGATTACGACACGGCCTATTGTCTCTATTCCGCCATTGTTTCCGATACCGGCTCGTTCAAGTACGCATCGACCACCGCCGATACCCTGCGCATTGCCGGCGAACTGGTGGCCCGGGGGGTGAAACCGGCCGAGATTTCCGGCAAGATCTTTGATAATTTTACCAGGAACCGGCTGCAGCTCCTCCAGGAAGTGTTGTCAACATTGACGCTGTACGAGGAGGAGCAGTTGGCGCTCATCGCGGTGACCAGCGATCTGTATGTTAAGACCGGCACCAGCGCGGCGGATACCGAGCTGTTTATCAATTACCCCCGATCACTGGAAACGGTAAAAATCGCCGCCTTTATCAAGGAGGCGAAAGATTATATCAGCGTGAGCCTGCGCTCCAAGGGTCAGTATGATGTGGCCCAGGTGGCGCGCAAGTTCGGCGGCGGCGGCCATCGCAATGCGGCGGGATTCAAATTGCCCGGCCAAACCATGGCCGAGGTGCGCCGTGATCTGCTGGCAGAACTGCGGACCCTGCTGCCGGCGGCGCGTAAATAAATGCAGGCTGTTGCGCCGGGCGTGATCCTGCTTGACAAACCTGTCGGCCCCACCTCGTTTAGAATGGTACAGCTGGTCAGACGGGCGCTGCAGATCAAGAAGGTGGGCCACACCGGCACCCTTGATCCTTTTGCCTCGGGACTGCTTGTCATCTGCTCCGGCAGGGCGGCCACCAAGACCATTCCGCTGCTCATGGAAGGGGAAAAAGAGTACACCGCCACGCTCCAGCTCGGCATTGAGACCGACAGTCAGGACCTGACCGGCACCGTTATCAGGCGCAGTCCAGTCCCTGATCTCAGCAGCACAAGGATTGAAGAGTGTCTGGGGGCCTTTGTCGGTGAACAGCTGCAGCAGCCGCCCAATTTCTCGGCCTTGAAATTTCAGGGGAAGCCGCTCTACTATTATGCCAGGAAGGGCGTGACGGTTGAAAAAGAGCCGCGACTGATTTTTGTCAGGGAAATTGAAGCGCTCGGCCGGCAGGAAGATCAGCTGCAGATCCGGGTGGTATGCGGCAAAGGAACGTACATCCGGGCTCTGGCTGCTGATATCGGCGCCGCCCTTGGCTGCGGCGCCCATCTGGTTGCCTTGCGCCGCTTGCGGAACGGCCCTTTTTCGGTGGCGGACGCCGTGGCCGGCGATGCCCTGGTTGATGACCGGCAGGCGGCATGCGAGCTGTTGCTGAAAAATATGCTGCCCGTTGATGATCTGATCGCCGGATGCAGGAAAAACGTGTAATATAGGAAAGGAAGTTTTGGAATTTAGTCTGTCATCTGTTGAGATTTTTATGAAAAATAGTATTTATCTCAGCAGGTTAATGTAACGCCGTAAGTGAAATCAAGAATGTCTATTATTTGGTAGGAGGATATAATCGTGTCATTGGAACCTGTGCAGAAACAAGAAATTATCGAAAAATTTGCAACGCATAAAGGCGATACCGGCTCCCCTGAAGTTCAGGTTGCCCTGCTCAGCGCGCGGATTGCGTACCTCACCGGCCATTTTCAGACCCACAAGAAGGACCACCATTCCCGGCGTGGTCTGTTGAAACTTGTCGGGCAGAGAAGACGGCTGCTCAATTATCTGAAAGTGAAAAATGTTGACCGCTACCGTTCGGTCATCAAGGAACTCGGCATCCGGAAATAACGTTGTCTTTCGGGGTGGCAGGGAACTTCTGCACCACGAAAATCATCGAAAGTAATGACGCCTGCACCACTTCATGGTGCTGCCGGCGCCTCTGTCAGGCAATCTCCGTGCACGGCCTGCCCTGCTGCAGGCCGGGATATTGCAAACGGTCCAGGACTTATCCGAGTCCTGGACTTTTATTATTTTTACATCGGGTTACGAATTAGGCCTGAGCAATGAAGGGTTGCGCAGCGGGGTTCCCCGCCGCGTCCGGCGGGTCGCTGCCCGCTTTCTTTGGTGAGGCCATATTATTGCTCAGTCGTAGTTCGTAATCCGGAAGGTGAAGGAATGTATAAAAAAGTTGAAGTAGAAATCGGTGGTCGAATCCTTGCCATTGAAACCGGCAAAATCGCGAAACAGGCAAATGGGTCGGTCGTCGTCACCTATGGCGACAGCGTTGTGCTGGTCACGGCCACGGCGGCGAAAGTGGGCCGGCCTGATATTGATTTTTTCCCGCTCACCGTGGAGTACCAGGAGCGTTTTTACGCAGTCGGCAAAATCCCCGGCAGCTATTTCCGCCGGGAAATCGGCAGACCCACGGAAAAGGAAACCCTGTCCAGCCGCTTTATCGACCGTCCGCTGCGGCCGCTGTTTGCCGCCGGCTATCGCAATGAAACGCAGATCATCGCCACCGTGCTCTCGGCGGACAGAATGAATGACCCGGACATCATGGCCATGGTCGGCGCCTCTGCCGCGCTGACCGTATCGGATATTCCCTTTCTCGGGCCGATCGCCGGCGTCCGGGTCGGCTATGTTGACGGGCAATATGTGCTCAATCCGTCCAAGGAGGAGCTGACCAGATCCAGGCTGGACCTGATCGTGGCCGGCAGCCGCAATGCGGTGGTCATGGTTGAGGGCGGCGCGGACAACCTGTCCGAGGATGAGGTGCTGTCCGGTGTTTATTTCGGTCATCAGGGACTGCAGCCTCTCCTCGATATCCAGGAGGAGCTGCGGCGTGAGGTTGGCCGTCCCAAACTCGCCGTGACCGCGCCCGTGGTCAATGAAGCCCTGCAGGCCCGGATCGCGGCCATGGCTGCGGAAAAAATGCAGAAGGTGGTAACCACCGCCGACAAGATGGCCCGGAGTGATCTCTACCAGGAACTGGAGAAAGAGATACTGGCGGAACTGGAAAAAGAGGAGGGTTTTGCCGACCAGCGCGAGGCCAAGGAACTTCTTCACGACCTGAACAAGACCCTGATGCGCGACATGATCATCAAGGACGGCAAACGCATTGACGGCCGTTCGTTTGCCGATATCAGGCCCATTGCCAGTGAAATCGCCATTCTGCCCAGGGCGCACGGCTCGGCCCTGTTCACCCGCGGTGAAACCCAGGCCCTGGTCACGGCCACCCTTGGCAGCGGCGAGGACGAGCAGCGGGTGGAAACCCTGGAAGGCATGGAAAACCTGCCCTTCATGCTCCACTATAATTTCCCCCCCTTCTGTGTCGGCGAGGTGCGCTTCATGCGCGGCCCCAGCCGGAGGGATATCGGCCATGGCGCCCTAGCCACCCGGGCCATCCAGGCCATTCTGCCCGAAGTCGGCACATTTCCCTATACCATCAGGATCGTTTCCGATGTCATGGAGTCAAACGGCTCCTCGTCCATGGCCACGGTGTGCGGCGGCTGTCTGTCCCTGATGGATGCCGGCGTGCCCATCAAGCAGCCGGTGTCCGGCGTGGCCATGGGGCTGATCAAGGACGGGGATACCGTCGCCGTGCTCTCCGACATCCTGGGTGACGAAGATCATCTCGGCGATATGGATTTCAAGGTATGCGGCACGGCGGACGGCATTACCGCTCTGCAGATGGATATCAAGATCGAGGGCATTTCCCGGGAGATCATGACCAGCGCCCTTGCCCAGGCAAAAGCCGGGCGGCTGCATATCCTGGAGAAGATGGCCGAGGCCATCAAGGAACCGCGGGCCGTGCTGCCTGAGCATGCCCCCAAGATCTTCACCATGCAGATCAACCCTGACAAGATCCGCGATCTCATCGGCCCCGGGGGCAAAATGATCAAGTCGATCACCGCTGAATACGCGGTGAAAATCGATGTGGAGGATTCCGGCAAGGTCATGATTTTTGCACCGGACGGTATTGTCGGACAGAAGGTCTATGACCGGGTGCACGAAATCACCGCGGAAGTGGAGATCGGCAAAATATACAAAGGCAAGGTGCAGAAGATTGTCGATTTCGGCGCCTTTGTCGAAATCCTGCCCGGCACCG
>JACQYM010000071.1 GCA_016208225.1 Deltaproteobacteria bacterium
GAGCAGGGCCCGATCGCAGATGATATTGATCAGCCTGGGGGCGCCCTTGGCAAAGGCGAATACCGCCTGCACGGCTTCAGCGCTGAAGATATCGCCGCTGCCGCCGGCCACCTGCAGACGGTGGCGGATATATTCCCCTGTTTCCTCCTCGGTCAGGGGGCCCAGGGTATAGTGCACGGTGATGCGTTGCCTGATGGCCTTGTTTTTTTTGTCCAGCAGCACATTGTTGAACTCAATCTGGCCGACGAAAAAAATGTTCAGCAGTTTGACATGTTCCTTTTCAATATTGGAAAGATGCCTGATATCCTCCAGCAGGCCCGGGCTTAACCGCTGCGCCTCATCGGCAATGAGCAGCACCTGTTTGCCGCTGTCATGGGCCTTTTCCAGGAATTCGCGAAAAAGCAGCAGAAATTCACCCTTGGAGTTGAACGGTTTTTTGATGGCGAATTCATGGGCCATGAAGCGATAAAAATCCATCTCCTCCAGCTTGGGATCGGTAATTCTGGCCAGAATGACATGCGCGCCGAGACTTTTGGCCAGGGCGTTGATCAGGGTGGTCTTGCCCGTGCCCACATCGCCGGTGAGCAGTAAAAATCCCCGGTCATCCAGGATGCCGTACTTCAGAGTGGCAAAGGCCTCCTGATGTTTTTCGCCCAGCCAGAGAAAACGGGGGTCCGTTGTAATCTGAAAGGGCTTTTCCGCTAAGTTATAAAACGATCGATACATAAAATCCGCTGCCGTCCCCTGTCAAATATCCTTTATGCCCCATATGTCCCTGGCATACTCCCTGATCGTCCGGTCGCTGGAGAATTTGCCCATGCGGGACACATTGAGAATCGACTTCTCGGTCCATGTTTTCCGGTCGCGGAAGGCAATCCCGATTTTTTCCTGACAGGCGAGATAGGATTCCAGATCAAGCAGCAGCATATACGGGTCATTTTCATTTAATAAATCTTCAACAATCGGCTTGAACAACTCCCGGTCCCCATAACTGAACATACCATCGCGGATCGTGTCAACAATTCGTTTAATCTCCGGATTTTTCTCATAAATCATGGCCGGGGTCCGGCTCTTGTGCTGCTTCTCGTATTCAGCTTCGGCCGCGGTCATGCCGAAGATGAAGATATTGTTTTTACCCACCTCTTCCCGAATTTCGATATTGGCGCCGTCCAGGGTGCCCACCGTCAAAGCGCCGTTTAAGGCGAACTTCATGTTGCCGGTGCCCGAAGCCTCGGTGCCGGCGGTGGAGATCTGCTCGGAGAGATCCGCCGCGGGAATGATTTTTTCGGCCAGCGACACGTTGTAATTGGGAATAAACACCACCCGCAGCTTCTCACCCGCCAGGGGATGGCTGTTGACCACGTCGGCCACCGAGTTGATCAGCTTGATGATGAGTTTGGCTTTGCGATAGGAAGGCGCCGCCTTGCCGGCAAAGATGACGGTGCGCGGCGTAATCTCCTGTCCCGGGTGGGCAATGATCCGGTGATACAGGGCAATGACATGCAGGGCGTTGAGCAGCTGGCGCTTGTACTCGTGGATCCTTTTCACCTGCACATCAAACAGGGATTCGGGATTGACCTTGATCCGGCACTGCTCCTCAATGATGCGGGCCAGCCGTTTTTTGTTGGCGAGCTTGACCGCATGCCATTTCTCCTGCAGTTCGACATCGCCGGCATATTCCTCCAGCTTTTTCAGCTCATCCAGGTCTGTCACCCAGCCGAGGCCGATCCTGTCCGAGATCAAAGCCGCCAGGCCGGGATTGCATTTCAGCAGCCAGCGGCGCGGGGTGATGCCGTTTGTCTTGTTGTTGAACTTTCTCGGATAAAACTCATTGAAATCGCTGAATATTCTTGTTTTAAGCAGCAAAGTGTGCAATTCCGCCACCCCGTTGACCGAATGGCTGCCGACAATGGCCAGATGCGCCATGCGTACCCTCTTCGTCTCCCCCTCGGCAATGATGGACATGTCCCGCAGGCGGCGCGTATCCCCCGGATACCTCTGGGCCACCTGCTCAAGGAAGCGCTGGTTGATCTCATAGATGATCTGCAGATGGCGCGGCAATACCCGGCCGATCAGATCCACCGGCCAGGTTTCCAGGGCCTCGGGCATCAGGGTATGATTGGTATAGGCAAATGTCTTGGTGCAGGTATCCCATGCCTTTTCCCAGTTTACTCCCTCGATATCCACCAGGATGCGCATCAGTTCCGGGATGGCGATGGCCGGATGGGTGTCGTTGAGCTGCACGGCAATCTGGTTGCTGAACTGATCAAAGGAAAGGTTCTTTTTCTTATAGCGCCGCAGAATATCCTGAAAGGTGGCGGCGACAAAGAAATACTGCTGCTTCAACCGCAGCTCCTGGCCCTCCCTGATCTCATCGGAGGGATAGAGCACCTTGGAAATCGTCTCCGAGATGACTTTGCCGTGCACGGCCTGAATATAGTCGCCGGCATTAAAAAAACTGAGGTCAAGCTCGCGGGAGGCCCTGGCCGTCCAGAGACGCATGTTGATCACATGGTCGTTGTTGAAACCGGGGACAAGATAGTCGCAGGCCATGGCCATGACATCCTCGGTATCAACCCATTCGGACCGGTAATGGCCTTTTTTATCAAGGTAACTGTTCACCTTGCCGTAAAAATTGACCGGAAAAAAGTAAGAACCCCGCTCAAACTCCCAGGGCGTGCCGTAACGGAGCCAATTATCAGGGGTTTCCACCTGGTAGCCGTTCAGCAGTTTCTGATAAAAAAGGCCATACTCATAGCGGATGCCGTAGCCGTAGGCAGGTATTTGCAAGGTGGCGATCGAGTCGAGAAAACAGGCGGCCAGCCGGCCCAGACCGCCGTTGCCAAGCGCCGCATCCTCCTCGATCTCGCGGATCTCCTCCAGCTTATAGCCCAGCTCTTCCAGAGCCCTGGCAACTTCGCCCATGAGGCCCGTATTGATCAGCGTGTTGCCGAGCGAACGGCCCACCAGAAATTCCAGGGAGAGGTAATAGACCCGCTTGCTTTTTTTGGCATAGAAATTTTTCTGGGTTTCAATCCATTTTTCAACCAGCACATCCCGCAGGGCGTAGGACAGGGCCTTGTAAAGATCGCGCGGGCCGGCCCGCATGGGATCGCGGCCCTGGAAGCTCATCAGGTGATGCTTGATTCGGTCCTTGAACTGCCCGGCCGTCTTCGAACTGAAAATCGTGGAGTAGACCTCATTGTCCGTGCTGTTTTTATCCGCTTCTGTCATGTTTCAGCCCATAGTTACTAATTTCGTAAAACTGATAATTTACGCAGGGGAGGTTCGTGAAGGGACGGTTCGCGCCCCCCTGCAGTTCCGCCATCCTGCGATCCGCCATTTTGAGAACCGCAATCCGCAATCCCAGCCTACAATGGCGGACCAAAAAAAATCAAATGAAATCAACGATCAGCCAAAAAACGGCGCACCCGGTCGAGGGCCTGAAGGCGGTCGTGCACCTTCCCTTCCACCTGGGCCTTTTCCACTTCCGCCAGGATATCCTTGAAAAGCGGGCCGGGAACGAGTCCCATGGCAATCAGATCCTTGCCCGTCACCAGGCGCGGCCCGGCCAGCACGGGCGCCACCTGAGTTTTACAAACATCGAGCACCTGGGTGTAAAGGGCCGCAAGCTCTTTCTCCATGCCGGGCGGCTTTTCCGGCCCCTGTCCGGCCAGACTGTCCGCCATGGCCAGCAGAAAAAGTCCGGCCAGCTCGTCATCCGCCGCCTTGTACATTTTGAGACAGGCCCTGCCGGTCACTGCTCCTCTCTTTCTCCGCACATTGCTCAGATGAAAAGGCCACATGTGCAGGGCCACGAAACTTGCTATCCGCTCATGCTTCTCCCTGCTCCAGCGCAGCCTCTTGGCAACCGCGGCAAAAAGCTCGGCGCCGAGCCGTTCATGATTGTAAAAGGTGATGCGCTCCCCGGCGAGACGCAGGGCCGCGGGCTTGCCGAGATCATGAAACAACGCGGCCCACTTGAGCCACACCACCCGCTTGTCCACGGCAAGATATTGGACCAGATCCTCCCCCTGGTCCGGATAGAAATCCGCCGGCTGCGCCACGATCCGTTCCATCCAGCGCAGGGCTTCCAGGTTGTGATCAAGCACATCGAGATGATGGCTGGCCGGCTGCATGACTCCCGCGCCCGTCCAGCTCATAGGATATCCGTTCCGGGGAAACGGCATGAATAAGCGGCAGGTACTCGGTGATCCATTGCCAGGTCTGCGGCTCAATGACAAAGCCGGTCTCGGCAAAAAAGCGGAAGGCGCGCAGCAGCCGGAGGGGATCATCGACCAGGCAGGCCGGCCCCAGGGCGCGGATGATGCCGTCGCGCAGGTCCGTGAGCCCGCAGGCCGGATCAATCAGCTGCCCCTGGTCCGGGGCCGAGGCCAGCTGCGGGGGAAAGGGGAGCGCCAGGGCATTGATGGTAAAATCCCTTTGCACCAGATCCTGCCGGATCTCTTCCGCCCCGCCCCGGAACCCGGCAATGTCAATAACGAAGGCGTGCCACACCACCCGGGCCGTCTTTTCGTCTTCGTCAAGCAGCACATAGGTGCCTCCCAGTTCCCGGGCCAGGGCCGCGGCAAAATCCAGGGCTGAGCCGGAAACGGCAAGATCAAGATCCCGCGGCTCCTTGCCGGCCAGCCAGTCACGCACCGTGCCGCCGACCACGAAGACGCTCACCCCAAAGCGGCCGGCCAGATCATGGATGGCCCTGGACAGCGCGGCAGGATATTTTTTCAACCGCTCTTCAGCCATGCCGGAAAGTCACCTGATTGAATCGCCCGGTTGCTCATCCCGCATTGCCCGCCGGGAAACAGGCTGCCGCCTCCTTTATCCTGCCGTCCTGGATGCATTCGATGTATTCCTGGGCCCGGGGCACCATATCATCCAGATAGGCGCCGATATCCTGGGTCGTGGCGGTGGTCAGGCTCCGGCGGAAGGGACATTTTCTTTCACCGCCCCGGGTGGACGGCAGGCCGAAGTCTTCCAGCAGGTGGGCGGTGGTCGCCGCCTCGGTCACATCGTCATAAAGCGGGAAACGGACGGCCAGGCCGAACTGGGCGGAAAATTTCGTTATTTTCTCCATAAAGACCGGCGTCTGTTCCGGGTAATGGCTCTGTTTCCGGGTATAGCCGGCGACCAGGGCCGGAATCAGATGTTCGTTGCAATAGAGAATCGCCCTGATATGCATGGCAAGTTTACAGGCGACACAGACCAGATTTCTGCCCCCATACCTGGGCATCAACTCTTCATAGCGGTCAAACCATAAACCCTGCAGCAGACGCCCCATGTCAAGCTCCACCAGGCAGGCTTCCACCATTTTTTCAGATAGGGGAAAGCGGCGCGCCAGAATTTCCCTGGCCGCGGCAAAACGGGTACCGGGAAAATCGGGGAAACGGCCCATGCCGTTCACCATGTTGAGCAGATGGATGCTGCGCGG
>JACQYM010000072.1 GCA_016208225.1 Deltaproteobacteria bacterium
TCTCGCGGGGTAGGAGCGGGCCTTGCCCGCGATAGAGACAGCCGCAATGCCGAAGGTCGCGGGCATGGCCCGCTCCTACGATCAGCCTGCACAACAAGACAGGCAAAGGGCTTTCATATAAAAACACCCCCGTCAAGCGGGGACTGAACAGAGTGCCGGAATGACCGACCTTCAAGACGTGATAAACGAGATAGCAACGTACTCTGTGGTGAAAATTAACTTATTACGAAATGTATCAAAAAATCAGGAAACCTGAAAAATGCCTCGAAAAAATCAAACCACTCCAGGAGCTTTGGCTGCCCTGCTGCTCTTTTTTGCCGCCCTGCTGGCCACGACCCTCCCCTCTCCCGTCCAGGCGGCCCACGGCGTGAGCATTGACGGCAAGCTGAAGTATCCCGCCGGTTTCAAGCAGTTTGACTATACGTCCGCTCACGCGGTCCGGGGCGGCGACCTCATCCTGCACGCCCTGGGCAGCTTTGACAAAATGATTCCATTCACCCTGAAAGGGACCCCGCCGGAGGGCCTCGCCGAACTTGTCTTCGAGACCCTGGCCGTTCCGAGCCTTGACGAACCCTTTGCCGAATACGGCCTGCTGGCCAAGGATATCGAGCTTGCCAAAGACAGGATGTCCGTCACCTTCACCCTGAATGAAAAGGCCCGTTTTTCCGACGGCTCACCCGTTACGGTCGAGGATGTGCAATTTTCCCTGCAGACGCTGAAAAGCCAGGATGCCCATCCCTTCTACGGCTCCTACTACCAGGACATCAGCCATGCGGAAATTCTCAGCCCGTCGCAGATCCGCTTTCACTTTGCCAAGCCCAACCGTGAAATCCACATGATCGCCGGTCAGCTGCCGGTGTTTTCCAAGTCTTTCTACCAGGCGCACCCCTTTGCCTCATCCGACATGACTCCGCCGGTGGGCAGCGGCCCCTATATCGTCAGCGACTTCAAACAGGGAAAATCCATCACCTACTCACGAAACCCGGCTTACTGGGGCAATGACCTCGCCTGTCGCCGCGGCATGTTCAATTTCAACACCATCACCCTCAAATTCTTCCAGGACCAGATTGTCGCGGTCGAGGCCTTCAAGGCGGGCGAGTTTGATTTCATGCATGTCAATATCGCCAAACAGTGGGCCAGGGACCTGCAGGGCAACAGTTTCGACAGCGGCAAAATCAAAAAGGAACTCTTTGCCCACCGCAACAACCAGGGCATGCAGGCCTTTATCTTTAATCTGCGCAAGCCCCTTTTCGCCGATATCCGGGTGCGCCGCGCCCTTGGCCTGGCCTTTGATTTTGAACGAACAAACAAGACACTCTTTTTTGATCAGTACACCCAGACGCAGAGCTACTTCAGCAACTCGGAACTGGCCGCCACCGGCCTGCCCCAGGGACTTGAACTGGAGATGCTGCAACCGTTCAAGGATCAGGTGCCGGCCGAGGTTTGCCCAGGCCCTGCGCGACAACCTGCGCACGGCGATGAAGCTGCTGGCCGAGGCGGGCTGGACAATCAAGGACGGCAGGCTGACCAACAGGGAGGGCCAGCAATTTGCTTTTGAAATCCTGCTCTCTTCCGCCTCGTTTGAACGGGTCATGGCGGACTTTACGAAAAATCTGCAGACCCTGGGGATCAACGCCACCTATCGCACCATTGACCCGGCCCTCTATGTCCGGCGCATGCAGAACTTCGACTTTGACATGACGGTGGAGGTCTTCGGCCAGTCCCAGTCGCCCGGCAACGAGCAGCGCGATTACTGGACGTCGGCAGCCGCGGACCGCACCGGCTCGCGCAACACCATCGGCATCAAAAATCCCGTGGTGGACCAACTGGTGGACCGCATCATCTACGCCACCACCCAGGAGGAGCTGACCGCGGCCTGCAAGGCCCTGGACCGGGTGCTCTGGTACAATTATTACGTTATCCCCAACTGGTACCTGGCCACCTATCGGCTTGCCTTCTGGGACAAGTTCTCCCGGCCGGAGACGGTTCCCCTCTATTACAACCCCTTCCAACTGCTGATGACCTGGTGGGAAAAGGGGAAGGACAATTGAAGAAGTTGACGGTTGACGGTTGACGGTTGACGGTTGACGGAAGGTACCCATTGAATTTGATATTCGCAAGGAGCAATCCAACCTCCCGAGTTGTTCATTATGCGAACTTACAATGAGTTACATGAAACATGCAGCGCACGTTCGTCATGCCGGAGGTTTTTTATCCGGCATCCCGTCTGTTGCAGTAACACCGGGGATTCCGGCTCAAACACTGCCGCAATGACCTCGTTTTAATCACGATGCTGATCCAGAAATGAAGAGCTGATACGCTAACTTTGGATATTACGCTGTAAACCGTAAACCGACAACCGTAAACCGTAAATATGCTTTCCTACATTCTCCGCCGCATCCTACTCATGATCCCCACCCTGTTCGGCATCATGCTGATCACTTTCATCGTCACCCAGTTCGTGCCGGGCGGACCGGTGGAAAAGATGATTGCCGATATGCAGCGCTCTTCCAGGGGAGGAGAGGTAACCAGCGGGGCGGCCAATATTTACCAGGGCGGCCAGGGGCTTGACGCGGAACGCATCAGGGAGATCCAGGTCCTCTACGGCTTTGACCGGCCGCCGGTGGAGCGTTTTCTCACCATGATGGGCAATTATCTGGTCTTTGATTTCGGCAGATCCTACTACCATCACCAGAGCGTTGCCGATCTCGTCATCTCCAAACTGCCGGTATCCATGTCCCTGGGCCTCTGGTCCTTTCTCATCGTCTACGGGGTCTGCATCCCCCTGGGCATCAAAAAGGCGGTGCGCGACGGCTCGCGTTTCGATGTCTTTACCAGCACCATGATCCTCATCGGCTACGCCATTCCCGGCTTCGTGCTGGCCATCCTGCTCATCGTCCTGTTCGGGGGCGGCAGCTTCTGGAATATCTTCCCCCTGCGCGGCCTGGTCTCGGACAACTGGGCCGACCTTTCCCTGCCGGCCAAGGTCCTTGATTATCTCTGGCACATGGTGCTGCCCATCACTTCGAGTGCGGTGGGCAGCCTGGCGGTCATGACCCTGCTCACCAAAAACAGTTTTCTGGAAGAGATCAGAAAACAGTATGTGCTCACGGCCAGGGCCAAGGGATTGAGCGAAAACCGCGTCCTCTACCGCCATGTGTTCAGAAACGCCATCATCCCGATCATCACCGGTTTTCCCGGCTCGTTCATCACCGCTTTTTTCACCGGCAGCCTGCTGATCGAGACCATCTTTTCCCTGGACGGCATGGGCCTGCTGGCCTATGAATCGATCCTGAACCGGGACTATCCGGTGGTGCTGGGCACCCTGTATTTTTTCACCATCATCGGCCTCGTCTCGCGGCTGCTCTCCGATCTCAGCTACGTGGCGGTTGACCCGCGCATCACCTTTGAAAGCGTGGAGCGGTAAAGAGAAAAAACATGGCGACAAAAGCGAAAAAAAACAGCATCCTGTCCCGGCGCTGGGCCAAATTCAAGACAAACAGGCGCGGCTACTGGAGTCTGCTCGTCTTTTCCCTGCTGTTTACTCTCAGCCTTGGCGCCGAGTTTTTGAGCAACGACAGGCCATTTCTGATTATCTACAATGATTCCGCTTATTTCCCCCTGTTCAAAAGCTATGCGGAAACAACCTTTGGCGGTGACTTCGCCACTGAAGCCGACTACCGTGATCCGTTCATTCTTGAACGGATTACGACCAACGGCAACCGGGCCTTTTTCCCCCTTAATCCGCACAATTATGCCTCCATCAATCCGACCCTGGATGTGCCTTTTCCCTCGCCGCCCACCAGGGAAAACCTGCTCGGCACCGATGACCGGGGCCGCGATGTGCTGGCCCGGTTGATTTACGGCTTCCGCCTTTCCATCCTCTTCGGCCTGCTGCTCACCGCGGTGGGCACCCTGCTCGGCATCGCGGCCGGGGCCATCCAGGGCTATTTCGGCGGCAGGACGGATCTTTTCTTCCAGCGGTTCATTGAGATCTGGGGCTCCATGCCGGAACTCTACCTGCTGATTATCTTCTCCTCCATTTTCAAGCCGAGCCTGCTCCTGCTTTTCATCCTGCTTTCCATGTTCGGCTGGATGGGGTTGTCCGACTACGTGCGGGCGGAATTCCTCAAGGGCCGCAACCTTGATTATGTCATGGCCGCCAGGGCCATGGGCGTGGGAAACGCCGTTATCATGGTGCGTCATCTCCTGCCGAACGGCATGACGCCGGTGATCACCTTTCTGCCGTTCCGCATGTCCGGCTCGTACAGGCAGGCGCTCGAGGCCGCGCAGTCGCATCCCGCCGTCATCGCCGCGCTCGGCGCGCCCGTCGAGGCGAGTTTTGGCGTCGTCAGCGGATCGCTCTCGTGCGGCGGCGGCTCGTGCCGCGCCAA
>JACQYM010000073.1 GCA_016208225.1 Deltaproteobacteria bacterium
TTATCCGGCATCCAGTCTCTTGTTGTCACGCCGGAAAACTGGATTCCGGCTCAACACACTGCCGGAATGACGTCGTTCAGGTCATGGCTGTTGATTCCAGGAATGAACGATTGACTCATTTTGCAAGAGGCTCACTGGATTCCGGCTTAAAACACCCCCATCAAGCGGGGACTGAACAGAGTGCCTGAATGACGACCGAAATATTGCCATATAATTCACGATTTCAACCAGTTATGCCAACTCAGAAAGTTGAATTAATAATTTGCAGCTTGGGTTTGGATTTTCTATTATAATAATTTTTATTACATTGCCCCAGTTAGCGCTTCGGCAAAGACCCCTCCGGCAAGAGGTTTTACGATATGCAACGACTCATCCCGCTTTCCCTTCCTGGCACCTTCTGCTTCTGCACGTCCGCCGCCTGGCGCGGCGGGGAGAGGCGCGAGCCGTCCGTGGCCCGATGCATGCCGTGAGAGATATATCCGAACTTGAGCGGGCGGAACAGAAATTCCGCATCCTCTCCGAAACAGCCGGCGACCTGCTTGCGTCGGACATGCCCCTGGAAATCGTGCACCGGCTGTGCCTGAAGATCATGTTCTATCTGGACTGCCAGGCCTTTTTTAATTTCGTTGTCGATGAGAAGGTTGGCAAACTCCATCTCAATGCCTATGCCGGCGTTCCCCCTGAAACCGCCCGGGAGATCGAATGGCTTGAGTACGGCAGCGCCGTCTGCGGCTGTGCGGCCCGGGACGGCATACGGATCATCTGCGAAAATATTCCCGATACCCCTGATCCGCGGACCGCGTTGATCAACTCCTTCGGCATCCGGGCCTATGTCTGCCATCCGCTCCTTGCCAGGGGAAAGGTCA
Organism: Deltaproteobacteria bacterium; assembly: GCA_016208225.1. GTDB lineage: Bacteria > Desulfobacterota > Desulfobulbia > Desulfobulbales > SURF-16 > SURF-16. Next base: position 867 of record JACQYM010000073.1, read on the forward strand.
TCGGCACCCTCTCCTTCGGCACCATGACCCGGCCGAGTTTCACAGCCGATGAAGTCTCTTTGATGAAGACGGTCGCCGACCAGGTGGCGGTGGCCATGGACCGCATGCGGACCAGGGAGGCCCTGCGGGAAAGCGAGGAACAAGTCCGGCGCAAGCTGAAGAGCATTCTCTCACCGGAAGGGGACATCGGCGACCTGGAGCTGGGCGACATCTTTGACGGCCCGGCGCTGCAGTCGCTGATGAACGGCTTCTACAAGCTTGCCCGCATGCCCATGAGCATCATCGATCTCAAGGGCAGAATGCTGGTCGGGGTGGGGTGGCAGGAGATCTGCACCAGGTTCCACCGGGCCCATCCGGACACCTGCCGCCACTGCATGGAAAGCGACCTCGAATTGACCAGGGGCATCGCGGCCGGGGAATTCCGGCAATACAAATGCAAGAACAACATGTGGGATGTCGCCACGCCCATCCTGGTGGGCGGCAGACATGTCGGCAATCTCTTCATGGGGCAATTCTTCTTTGAAGACGAGCCGCTTGATTATGAATTTTTCCGCTCCCAGGCTTTGAAATACGGTTTCAATGAAGAGGAATACATTGCCGCGCTGGAGGCCGTGCCCCGGTTGACCCGGGAATCCCTGGACGCGGGCATGGGCTTTTTCCAGGATTTTGCCGACATGCTTTCCAAGCTGAGCTACAGCAACATCAAGCTGGCCCGGTCGCTGACGGAGCGGGAAACGCTGATGCAGTCGCTCTCGCAGAGCGAGATGCGATTGAGCCGAGCCCAGGAGATCGCCCATCTCGGCAGCTGGGAACTGGACCTGGTGAAGAACGAACTGACCTGGTCAGATGAGGCGTACCGGATCTTCGGGCTGCGGCCCGGGGAATTCGGCGCCAGCTATGAGGCTTTCCTGGCCGCGGTCCACCCCGACGACCGCCCTGCCGTGGACGAGGCCTACGCCGGGTCAATCCGCGAGGGCAGGGATAATTACGAAATCGAACACCGCGTTGTCCGCCGCGATACCGGCGAAATCCGTATTATTCATGAAAAATGCGAGCATTTCCGGGACGAAGGGGGCCGCATCATCCGCTCCGTCGGCATGGTGCATGACATCACCGAGCGCAAAAGGGCGGAGGAGGGGCTGTTACAGCGCACCGCGGAGCTGGAAGCCGCCAACCGGGAGCTCGAATCATTCTGCTACTCTGTGTCGCACGACCTGCGCACGCCCCTGCGCAGCATCGCGGGTTTCAGCCAGGTGCTGGCCGATGATTATCATAACAAGCTGGACCAGGAAGGACAGGATTCCCTGGACCGGATCATCGCCGCCACCAACAGGATGGGACAGCTCATCGATGACCTGCTGACCCTCGCGCACCTGTCGCGCACCGAAATCAAGCGCGAACAGGTAAACCTGAGCGAAATGGCTGAAACCATCGTCAGCGATCTCCGCCTGGCAGAGCCGGACAGACGGGTGGAGTTTGTGCACGCCGACGCCATGGTCGTTGAGGGAGACGGTAAACTGCTGAGGATCGCCCTGGAGAATATCATCGGCAATGCCTGGAAATTCACGGAAAAACAGCCCCTGGCCAGGATAGAATTCAGCGCCTTCAAGGCCGGCCCCCCGGAGGAACGCCCGGGGCATGACACGGAACAGCCGGAACCGGGAAAAACGGTTTACTACGTCAGGGACAACGGCGTGGGCTTTGACATGATCTTCAAGCACAAGCTGTTCAACTTGTTCCAGCGGCTGCATCCCCAGCGGGAATTCTCCGGCACGGGTATCGGCCTCGCCACGGTGAAAAGCATCATCAACCGCCATGGCGGACAGGTGTGGATAGAGGGCGAAACCGGCAGGGGGGTTACGGTTTATTTTAACCTGTAAACAAAAATATCGACAACGTATCATTAAAAACTGCGCAACTTAACATTTCACGCATGCCGCATTAAATGTTGTTTCCGCAAGTCCCTCTCGTTTGACCTCATTGCCCGAGTTATCCCTGTATACCAGCTCGTCCGTGTCAAAATCGTATTCCGGGATAGTCGGATCCCGCCATTTCGAAAGAAAAACCTGATAGAGGGGATGGAACAGGCTGCTGTGGTTGGCAGAATGTCTGAATATGTATTCCGGCATCTCCTGGACGTTCAGCCCCGAGTGGTAATATTTCATGAAGAGATAATCTCCGAGGACAAGAAGCTTGAACAGTGGGGGTTCCTCATATAACTTCAGTTGGATATTTTTCTGGAGAACTTTGAGATTTTTTAAAAAATCGACACTTTTAATGATCTGCTCCCGGAAATGTTCGAGCGTGATGTCAGGATCAGGAATGCTTTTGGCGCGGAGACATGCCCCCTCAGCGAAGGGATTAAGAAGCATTATCTTTGCTTCACGGCAATTCTGGATTACATGGTGCAGATCGCTCTCCGGGTTTGCAAAGGTATTGCAACCCGTTGAGCCGATCAGGAACACATCCTTTGCAATTCCCTGTTGTTCCTTTATTTTTTTTAGTTGCTTCCGTAAGCGAAAACTTTTTGTTTGGGCTGCGAGAACAAGGCCCATATCATTGCGCGCCATTTTAGAGAATTTCCTGTTTTCCAATTACTCACCACATAGTTGCAAAACATGATGAGAAAAACCGCAACTGCAATTTCCACACAGATGAGGAATGCTTTTTCGCTTTCGATAAGTGTCCAGTAGGTCAGATAATTGTCTGCAATGAACTTGCCCGTGTAAGGAAGCAAGAGAGCAATGGTAGCGCTCAAGACAAGAATTAAAATATGATAAATAAGATCTTTTATACGTTTAAACATAGTTATCTCCTTTATGCTTTTAAGCATATCACCGTATACGTGATGTTTCATCAGGGGGAATGTGGAGAAAAAATATAAGATATTGAAATGGAAGAATAAATATATAGACAGGCACCTGCCGGAGAAACTCGCTCGGCAGGCGAAAAAATCGTCAGCTGGAGGAAAACGTCAGCTCCGGGTTATCATCTCATCACATGCGCACCCCACTGATAAACTTCACATAACAGAACTTTTTTATTTTCAAATATGACACGGTCATCGGGCCAGAGGGCAATTTTTCAGCCTGCCTGCTCCTCCCCTTTCAAGGGGGAGGTTGGGAGGGGTATGGGTTACAAACTTCGCAGCTGAAGCTGACCGGCTGAAGCCGGTGGTGAAAAGTGTCGCCTGCTTCTGTCTTCCAAAATACTCGTCAGTCCGAACGCTGATTGCAAGTTCTTAACCGAACATTGCGGAAAAATACAATTCAGCTCCAAAAAGTTCAGTTGTCACTGGTTGATCACGTTGCGTAACAGGCATCAAAAAAACAGGTTGTATCCCTCAGAATAGTGATGAGGGGCGCTGTCTGTTCCGGCCAAATATAACGGGCAAACAGGGGGATGGTCCAGCCATGGACGTGCGGATCAGTTGGCAGAATCCCGGCACAACAGTACGCAAGATCATGCAAGGCGGGAAGAAATGTTAAAAACGGGAAAACAGAATCGCCTCGCAAACCGATAGGGTTATTTTCCGCTCCTTTTTTTGGAAACAGACGATGAATCTGTTTCATCATGACGACAATCAGCTAAGCGGATTTGGCAAATACCTTGAAAATATTGATACTTTTCATGTCTCTAAAGAGAGACTTCCTTTGCCGCCCCTCCTTTAGGATCATCTGGAAAAGGGGATTTGCCTAACAAAATTTTCCCTGACAAACGGAACTGTCGGGCAAAATAAACAGGCAAATGGCTGTTGCCCGTTGTCGATAAATTAAGGTAACATTTTGATATTAAATGGTATTTTCCTGCGCGCCTATTTTTTT
>JACQYM010000074.1 GCA_016208225.1 Deltaproteobacteria bacterium
ATTTCCAGCTGTTGCCGAGAAGATTGTCCAGCGCCACCCGCAGAAGCCGCCCATCACCGATCACCCTGAGCCCCTGGGCGATGACAAAATCCACGTCCCGCTCCGGCTGGGTCTTCCTGAGGTCTTCCGCCACGTCGCGCGCCAGGTCGCTCAGGTCCACCTCGGCCCTGACCAGTTCGATCCGCCCGGCCCGCGACAGGTTCAGCAGATCGTCGATGAGCTGGGTCATGCGCTGACTTGCGGCGCGCATCCGCTGCAGGTAATCCCTGCCCTCGTCGTCCAGTTTGCCGGCATAATCTTCGAGGAGCAACAGACTGAAGCCGTCGACGGCCCGGAGCGGGGCCCGCAGGTCGTGGGACACGGTGTAGCTGAAGGCATCCAGTTCCCGGTTGGACTGCTGGAGTTCGGCCACGTGCCGCAGCAGTTCCCTGTTCAGACCGCTGATCTTTTCCTCGCTTTCCTTCAGGTCGCGGAACAGCAGGCCCGTCGGCTGCATCAGGCCGGTGACAACGATGGCGCGGTAGATGCAATAGATGGAAACGAGCATGAAAAAGTGACCGGCCAGGTTGAAGATGCCGAACACGCTGATATACTTGGTAAACGAAAGCTCGGCGGCGATGGCGGTGATGATGGAACTGCTCAGCAGCCGGAGAACGCCGCGGTCAAAGGCATGATGTTGGCGAAGCAGCAGGCCGAGGGCCGCAAGATAGATCAGGATGATGACATATTCGCTGTAGATTTTGAAGGGGGTGAGCCCCTGGCCCTCGACGTAGCAGTCGGGAAAATAGCCGAAGAAGATCACACTGGCCAGAAAGAGCGTGACGACCGTGTAGACCGCCAGGACCAGCGCGGTGTTCATCTTCCGGGCAATGAAAAACGGCGCCGCCATGAACGAGAGGCTGGACACGAAGCGGAAGGCGATCCAGAGCTGGGTCGCCAGATTGGCGCTGTTGCCGGGGAAGACCCCGAAATCCTTGTAGGCCAGGGTGTGCAGGAGTTGCAGTGCGCCGCTGGACAGGGAGGCGATGCCGATAAAGAGCAGGTAATGGCTGTCCAGCATGCGGCGCGTATTCCAGGCCAGGACAAAAACGACGAAGATGACGAGAATACAGAAGAATTCCGCCAGGGTATGGAAGAGCAGGTAGCTGTAACGGCTGCTGGCGTAAAGACCGGCGCCGAGCAGGACGGCGACGGCGATCTCAAGGGCCTTTTCCCCCGGCGTTTTTTGTTCGGTGCTGGTATTCATGACTGGTTTTTGCGGTTCGGGTGAGTCTCGCTTAGTTGCATGGACAATGCACCAGCGGGGAACATGGTTGACTATAACCTGTTAATCGTATTAATTTCAATTTCATATATAAGTTTGCTCTGCCCCGGTTCCTCCCAATCAATCCGGCGGAACATGGGGAAAATGACGCTGCCGGAATTTATCCGGTCTTTTCACCCATTCCGCTGTGTTGCGAAAAATAAAAAAGTGCATACTATGTCTCGTGTGTTCTGTGGTGAAAAATAGACTTTTTTCGGATTCATCAATAGTATTAAAAGACAATCGCGTTCATTTCCGAACCATCACCGGCATGATCGTCTTCCCCCGCCAGGCTACAGGAGAGCAAAAAAATTGACCGACTCATATATACACGGCTACGATCCCCGTGAAAACATCCGCCTGCAGGACCAGGCCTCAACATTAACCGACCTGCTGCACGCCGACACAATGTATCCGGCGGGCAGCCTGGTTCTGGAGGCCGGCTGCGGCGTCGGCGCGCAGACCGTTACCCTGGCCGCCAACAGCCCGGAAGCCGTGATCACCGCAGTGGACATCTCGGCAACCTCAGTGGCCGAAGCCGGGCGAAAGGTGGAGCGGGCGGGATTGCGCAATGTCAGTTTGCAGCAGGGGGACATTTTCCATCTCCCCTTTGCCCCGGAGTCCTTTGACCATATTTTCGTCTGTTTCGTTCTCGAGCACCTGCCCCGCCCGGTGGAGGCGCTGTCGGTGCTGAAAAGTCTGCTGAGGGTCGGCGGCTCCATGACCGTCATCGAAGGCGACCATGGCTCGACATATTTCTTTCCGGACAGCGCCGCGGCGCATCGGGCCATTCAATGCCAGGTCGAGCTGCAGCGCCGGGCCGGCGGCAATGCCAATATCGGCAGACAGATCTATCCTCTCCTGCGGAACGCGGGGTTCAATGACATCCATGTTTCGCCGCGCCTGGTCTATGTCGATGCCGGCAGACCGGAACTGGTGGACGGTTTCACGAAAAAGACGTTTACCGCCATGATCGAGGGGGTGCGCGACGCCGCGCTCGCCGCGGGGATGATTGATGAACCCACCTTTGATCAGGGCATCCGGGACCTTTATCGGACAACGGAAGCGGATGGCGTTTTCTGCTATACATTTTTCAAGGGCATGGCAATAAAGACATGAATTCAATAGTCTTTGAAATATCTTTAATCCTGCTTCTTATTATCTTGAACGGGGTATTTGCCTTATCTGAGCTGGCCCTTGTTTCAGCCAGAAAGGCCCGCCTGGAACAGTGGGCGGAAGAAGGCGACGCCAGGGCGCGCATCGCCCTGGAACTCGCTGAATCGCCGAACAGCTTTTTATCCACCATCCAGATCGGCATCACCTTTATCGGCATTCTGGCGGGCGCTTTCGGCGGCGCAACGCTTGCCGAACTGCTCGTCCCCCACGTTGCCGTTTTCCCCCTGCTCGCCCCGTACAGCGAGGGGATCAGCGTCACGGCCGTGGTCGTCTGCATCACCTATGTGTCCCTGATCATCGGCGAACTGGCCCCCAAACGGCTGGCGCTCAATAATCCGGAAAAGATCGCCCGCCTGGTGGCGCCCCCGATAAAAAAGCTTTCACGGCTCAGCCATCCGCTGGTGGTTCTGCTCAGCGGTTCAACCAGTCTGCTGCTGCGCCTTTTCCGCATGAAACCCTCCTCCGAGCCGGGCATCTCGGAGGAAGAGATCAAGCTGCTGATCAGCAAGGGAACGCGGGCGGGAATATTCGAGGAATTCGAACAGGAGACCATCGAGCGGGTGTTTCGCCTGTCCGACCGCCGGGTGGCGGTTTTTATGACCCCCAGGGCAAACGTCATCTGGCTCGATCTGAACGAAAGCGAGGAGCAAACGAAAAGAAAAATCGCCCTGCACAAGTTTTCCTTCTTCCCGGTGGCCCGCGATACGCTTGACAATGTGGTGGGAGCGATCAGGGCCAAGGAGCTGCTCTCCCTTCCCATGGAAGGGGGGCCGTTTCATCTGCCGGGAATCTGCCGGAAGCCGCTTTTTGTCTGGGAGTCTACCCCGGCGGTGAAAGTGCTGGAACTCTTCAAGAAATCGGGAATGCACATCGCCCTTGTCGTTGATGAGTACGGGACAATTCACGGACTTGTTACCTTCGACGATATTCTGCGCTCCGTTTTCGAGGATGTCGAGGACGCCCCCGAGGGTGAAAAAGAAATAGTGGAGCGGGAAGACGGCTCCTGGCTCATATCCGGCAGCCTGCCGCTCGATGAGTTCCTGGATTACATTGAAGCCGGCAAGCTGAGCGAGGAAGAGCGCACGGACATGCACACCGTGGGCGGTTTCGTCATGGAAAAGATCGGCGCCGTGCCCACGGAAGGACAGCATTTCCTCTGGCGGGGGCTGAGATTCGAGGTTGTCGACATGGACGGCAGGCGGGTCGACAAGATTTTGATGTCACGGGTAAAGGACGAACTGAACACGCACAGCAGCAATGAGGAGTGAAAAACTTTTCGGGCACGCGGGAAAATCCGGCTGCTGACAAATAGGATTTACGTTTGGCCTCTTTTCTGCCATAATTTTTTCATCTTATGGGGCATCTTTTGGTTTGGTATGAATTCCGCTCCAGACCCGGCAGCATCCTGCCGGGAGAGCAGCGGGGTAGGACTTAGAGCTTGTCCGTAAATAAGCTTTTCAGGAATCACGCTGTATTTTGAGGCGGATTTGGCTGTGACGATTGAACAAAACCACAGGCGTAGCAGCGCTACGCTGAGGATTTTGTGATTGAGGAGCAGGCAAAGGCGCCCAAAAGACAGATGTGAGAACAAAAGTATTATTTACGGACAAGCTCTTAATGACCCCTTGCAAAAAATGACGAAGCAACACAGGAGGCAATATGAACAGCAACGACAGCAACGACACAAACAATCAATTATCCGGTCTCTCCCGACGTGATTTTCTTGCCGCCTCGGCCGGTACGGCTTTTGTGGCGGCGGCGGGCGGTTTTTCCGGCACAGCCCAGGCCGCCTCGCCCTTTGTCCTGCCGCCCCTGCCCTTTGCCGAAAACGCCCTTGATCCGGTGATCAGCGCCAAGACCATCGGCTTCCACTACGGCAAGCACCACAAGGCCTATGTTGACAATCTGAACAAGCTGGCAGCCGGCACCGAGTATGCCGACATGCCCCTGGAAAAGATCATCACCTCTACCGCCGGCCTGGCGGACAAGGCGGGGATCTTCAACAATGCGGCCCAGGTCTGGAACCATACCTTCTACTGGCAGGGGTTGCGGCCCCAGGGCGGCGGCGAGCCTCCCGCGGCCCTGAAACAGAAGATCGAGACTGCCTTCGGCAGCATGGAGGCCTGCAGAAAAGAGCTGGCGAACGCGGCCATGACCCAGTTCGGCAGCGGCTGGGCCTGGCTGGTGCTGGATGGGAGCGCCCTCAAGGTGGTCAAGACCGGCAATGCGGATATGCCCCTGACCAAAGGCATGAAACCGCTGCTGACCATCGACGTCTGGGAGCACGCCTACTACCTGGATTACCAGAACCGGCGCGCCGACTATGTCGATGCCCTGCTCACCAAACTGGTCAACTGGGATTTTGCGGCGCAGAACCTCGGCTGAGAGCAATCGAACGCAACGAACTGACACGCGCAAAACAGAAAAGCAACCGCGGAGAGCACAGAGCCCGCAGAGATAACTATTTGTAATTAAAAATATTTTCTATGTGATCTCTGTGTGCTCCGTGGTAAAAATAGATTCTTACAAATTCATCAAAGGAGGAAACAGTGGATATCAGTGAACGGAATTATCACCTGAAGTTGCTGGAAATGTGCGACTGCTACCTGGAAACGGATTTTCTGAAGCAGATAAAAGGCATGTCTGGTTCGGAAGCCGGCGACCCGGAGGAGAATGCCATCAAATATCTGGCCCTGGCCATCATGCACACGGTGTCGGAAAAGGCCAAAAAACTGTCCATGAAAAGAAAGGGGGACAAGGTGAGCGTCAAGGTGAAGGGCGATGAGGAGATCACCCTGCCGCCGCCGAGCATCGAGCAGTTCGCCAGGATTTCCACCATCATGCGGGCCATTCTGCATATCGAGGAGGACGAGGGCAGGCTGCCCCTTGCCCTGGGACTGCGCAACGGCGACCTTGAGCTGCAGGTGGAAGTCGCGCGCGGCCAGGACAAGGAAACCCTGAAGATCAGGTTCCCGGAACTGTAACGAAAACGCCGCGGGAGTCAAGAATTCAGGAATCAGAAGCCAAAAAGGGGTTTAAGGAAAAATCATGTGCGGTATCGTCGGGGTCGTGGCCAAGAGTGCGGTAAATCAGACAATTTATGATGCGCTCACTTATCTGCAGCATCGCGGTCAGGATGCGGCCGGCATCATGACCTGCCATGGGGACCGGATGCTCCTGCACAAGAACAACGGCCTGGTGCGGGACGTATTCCATACCCGCCACATGATCCACCTGCTGGGCTGCATGGGTATCGGCCATGTCCGCTACCCTACCGCCGGCACTGCCAGTCCGGCGGAGGCCCAGCCTTTTTTCGTCAATTCCCCCTACGGCATCGCCCTGGCCCACAACGGCAATCTCATCAATGCCGAAGAGCTGCGCACCAATCTCTTCCATGAGGACCTGCGCCACATCAACACAGATTCCGATTCAGAGGTGCTGCTCAACGTTTTTGCCCATGAACTGCAAAAACTCGGCAACCTCATTGTCACCGACCAGGACGTGTTCGCCGCCGTGGCCGGGGTGCATCGCCGCTGTCTGGGCGCCTATGCAGCCGTGGCCATGATTGCCGGCTGCGGCATCGTGGCCTTCCGGGATGCCTGGGGCATACGGCCGCTGGTCTACGGGCAGCGGGAGACGGAGCAGGGAGTCGATTACATGGTGGCCTCGGAAAGCGTGGCCCTGGATGGCCAGGGATTTACCCTCATCGATGACGTCAAACCCGGCGAGGCGGTGTTCATCTCCATGGACGGCCGTCTGTCCGTCAGTCAATGCGCCGAGCAGCCTTGCTATGCCCCCTGTATTTTCGAGCAGGTCTATCTGGCGCGGCCTGATTCCATCATGGACAAGGTATCGGTCTACAAGGCGCGGCTGCGCATGGGCGAAAAGCTGGCGGACAAGATCAGGCGCCTGCGGCCGGACCATGACATTGACGTGGTGATGCCCATTCCGGATACCAGCCGGACAGCGGCCCTGCAACTGGCAACCAACCTGGGCCGCAAATACCGGGAAGGATTTATCAAGAACCGCTACATCGGCCGCACCTTTATCATGCCCGGCCAGCAGGAACGTAAAAAATCGGTGCGCCAGAAGCTGAACCCCATCGGCCTGGAATTCAAAGGCAAAAACGTGCTGCTGGTTGATGACTCCATTGTCCGCGGCACCACTTCACAGCAGATTGTCCGCCTGGCCCGGGAGGCGGGGGCCGCCAAGGTTTATTTCGCCTCTGCCGCGCCGCCGGTCCGCTTCCCCAATATCTACGGCATCGATATGCCGACCAGCAGTGAACTGATCGCCCATGGCCGCAGTGTCGAGGAGATCAGCGCGGTGCTCGGGGTTGACTGGCTGATTTACCAGGACCTGGAGGACCTCATTGACGCGGTGCAGCGCGGCAACCGGGATATCACCGCATTTGACTGCTCGGTTTTTACCGGCGAGTACGTCACCGGCGGCGTCAGCGACAGCTATTTTGCCGGGCTCGCCCAACGGCGCAGCGACGCGGTAAAAAAAATGCGGCGCAGTACCGATCAGGAGATCGCCGACATGTAATTCCAATTGGCATAAGGCATGCCGGCCCTCACGTCCCTGTGGCCGCGCAGGCCATCGCGCCTGCTGCCTTGCCCTGCCCGTTCCCCTTCACAGCCAAGGCATACACCTCGATGCAGGGCGGCGCCTCCCCTGCCGCCCTTATCCCACAAAACAGATACTACCGCCTCAGGAAATGGCCAGCTTGAACAGGTCGGCGGTTGACACGAAACCCACCGGTTTGTCATCTTTGCCGGTGACGAGAATGTTGTGCAGGCCGGCCAGCTGCATGACGCCGCATGCCATCTTCACCGTCTCCGTCTCGTCAAGCTGAACGCAGGGCGTCTGATGCGTGCGTTTTGCAGTGATCAACTCACAGGCGGTCATGAATTTGGCCACCCTGGTCTGGTCCGGATCATCATTATCGGAAATACTTTTCATGATATCCATGTCCGTGACGATGCCGACAAATTCCCCGCCGGCCTCCACCATCAGGGCCGTGGTCCGTGCTCCCACCATTTTTTCAATGGCCGTGCGCAGGGTGTCGTCAAGTTTTATCGTCGGAATATCCTTTTTGATTGCAGCACTGATAACATCCGTAAAAGACATAATTTCTCTCCCAGTCTATGAAGTAATCCCAATTTGCCTGCAGACAGATTCCTGCTCTGCCTAACCTGCTTACATCCTATTAGATTCTGCCCGGGAAAGGCAAAGAAATATGTGATTACCACTGATTTTCAGCCAGTTCAGGGTTAATGTTCGCTGTTCGGATTATAGGCTGTGTTTACGGTTTACGGTCACCGGTTTACGGTTAGGAAACGGCATTGAACCGTTTACTGTAACCCGGCAACTGTAAACTCTTCGTGATTGCAGCCGTAGGTCGGGTTAGGCGGCCCTATCGCCGTAACCCGACATGAATCAGCGTGGCACCGGCTTTTTGCTTTTAGACGAAAGGCCTCTTTTGTCGGGTTACGCGATACACCCGCTAACCCGACCTACGCTCTGAAAGTCGATGGTAATCACAAAAAATATTGAAGCCCTGCAAACCATCAGCCGGTTGCTGCCTCAGGAAATGGTTCTCCTTGACCCAACATCCGCGTCAGGCCGAAAAAAATGTGATGACAATAGTTTGCCGGCATTTATATTGTGCCAGAAAGGGCCGGCCCTGAACCTGCGCGCCGAAATAAAATCAGGGACATCCATGCAGCAAGGGAGGAAAGAGCCATGCGTGACCGGAGTCATTTTCTGAAACTTTACTGGACGCTGATCGTTTTCTGCCTTACTGCCATGTGCGCGGCCCCGCCCACATCCGCCGCAACGGCCGCTCCGGCAGTCTCCGGCCCGCCGATGGACAGAAACGAAATCATCAATTCCACGGAGAGCTGCGAAGAGTGCCACGCAAAGGTAACGCCCCGCATTTACCAGGAACATATCGAGGGCGAGCACGGCAGGATCGGGGTTGTCTGCGCCGACTGCCACGGCACGGACCACCGGGCCATGGCCACGGCCACGGCCAGGTTTGCCTGCGAGCAGTGCCATCCGGACGAGACGCAGCAGTTCCTGGCCAGCGACCACAGCAAGTCCTGGGAACATATGCAGGCCAGCGCCAGGTACGGCAGACAGCCCGCGGCCGTGCAGAGGCAGGGCTGCGAGGCCTGCCACCGCATCGGTATCGGCGCGGATGACGGCCGCTGCGACTTCTGCCACACCAAACACGGTTTTGCCAGAAAGGATGCCGCGGCCCCGGCATCGTGCTACACCTGCCACATGGGGCCTGATCACCCGCAGATGGAGGCATACCGCACCTCCGGCCACCATTTCACCCCTGCCACCTGCGCCAGCTGTCACATGCCGGCCGGCAACCACAATGTCAACGGCAACCTCAACCGGCTGAGCAGCGACTACATCGAAGCGGAGTGCCGGAAATGCCACGATGACGCCTTCAACCGGCAATGGCTGCAGGGCGCCGCCATGCTGGAGGAGCAGGGCCGTCTGCTGCTGGCCGCGGGCCGGCGCATCATTACCGCGCTCAACGACACCGGCCGGCTCTATCCCGATCCGCGCCGGCGGGAACCCGCCTTGCCGGAAGGAAGTGCTCTGGTGCTGGGCGAACACCAGCTCTATGAGGACACCTCACAGGCGGAAAAACTTTATTTTGAAATGCACAAGTATCTGCAGGTGCACCTTGTCCAGGGCGCCTATCACCAGGATTTCAAGATGGCAGCCTATGAAGGGCTGCTCCCCCTGCGGCGATATCTGGAGGAACTGCAAGGCGAGGCCCTGCTGCTGCAGGAACTGGCAATGGAAAAGGTGCAGCTCACCCCGCTCAAGGGTCCGGCTGCCCCGGCGGAGAGCGGTGATCTGTTCCAGCTCACCTACGATTCCTCTTTTCACGGCGTGTTAGCCGGCGACCGGAAAAAACCAACCTGCGAGACATGCCACGCCGAGGGAGAATATCGAAAAGCGGAGGCCGCGGCATGGGCACCGGTCTGCGGGGCCTGTCATGTGACCGCCCAGGTTGACCTGTTTACCCGTGATCTTAATTAGATAAAAAAACATGCCGAGGTCCTGCGGCGTGCAGGCGAAGAAATTGTCACCCAGCTGATCAGCCGGGACGTCATCAGCAGAGACGAGGCCGGCGTCCTGCAGCTGGTCGATGATTATAAGCAGAACCGGGAGGCGGCCCAGGTGCTGCTGACCAGGCTGGAATATTATCTGGCTGATCTTGACCGAAGCGGCAGGATCATGGTAATCGGCGCGGCCCATGCCAATCCCGATTATGCCCACTGGTACGGCAATGCCCCGGCCAAGAGCGACCTGATTGAAATCAGGGACGCGGCCCACAAGCTGACCCGCATGAAAAAGGTGTACCGGGGTGACTCCTTTCCGCCCATCGGGCCGCTGCCGGCCGGGTCTTAAAGAATTTTATATGAAAGTCCATTGCAGGGGCGTAGGAGCGGGCCATGCCCGCGACCATCGGCATTGCGGGGCGGTCACTATCGCGGGCAAGGCCCGCTCCTACGCCGCGAGACTTTCATTGGTCGTTGTTCCCGCTTACGGAGATGGCGGTTAGCCTGCAATGGCGGTCACGGCATTGACCGAAAATTGCAGCGTCACCCGTTGGCCGGGCAGCCATCCGCTCTGCCGCAGCAGCTCTTCGGCAACAGCGACCTCGAAAAGATGATCGGCGCAGAGGACCTCCACCCGGACCTGACCGGGAAGGGTTGCAAGAAAAATTCCGTTGATCACCCCGGTCAGCCGGTTTTCCGGCCCGTCGGTCATGCCGGCTGCACGGATGATGATATCCTCCGGCCGGATGAAGAAGCTGGCCGAAGCCCGGGGGGGAACCGGCAGCAGGATGAGCTGGCCGTCCGCCAGTCTTTTAGCGTTCCGCCCATCCGGCAGCGCTTCCCATGGGCCGAACAGGACATTTTCCAGACCGCCCGGCAGAATCGTGCCGTTATACAGAAAAATGAGCCGGTCGCAGATGCTGTGCAGCCAGGTGCGGTTGTGGCTGGAAACGACCAGGGTCGTCCCCCACTCTCGCTGCGCCATGAAAATCGCCTGCCTGATCTTTTCGGCGCTCGACATATCCACCCCGGCGGTCGGCTCATCCAGCAGCAGACACTCCGGCTGCAGCGCCAGTCTGGCCGCCAGGGCCACCCGCTGGGCCTCGCCGCCGGACAGGGCGAACCATGGCCGGCCGGCAAACGACTGATGCAGCCCGACCAGATCAAGGGCCGCGGACACCTTCTTTGCCAGGCCGTTCTTCTCTCCCCGCAGCTTTAACCCATAAGCAACGTTGTCAAACACCGAGCGCTTCAGCAGATAGGGCTCCTGGGTGAGAAACGAAACCCGGAAACGCACCCTGTCGCTGAAAGGTTCCGCCGGCTGACCGCGGAAACAGATCTCCCCGGCCCTGCATTTTTCCAGAAAGGACATCAGCCTGAGCAGGGTGGTCTTGCCGCTGCCGTTCGGACCGGCCAGGCCGACGATCGCCCCCTGCTGTACGGCAAGATGCGGCACCTGCAGCACTGTGCTGCCGTTATAACCATGACTGACCTGGCGCAGTTCGAGAATATCCGTCATCCCTGTTCCCGCCGGCGCAGAAAGGAGAGGGAGAAGTTGACCGTAAAGGCCATGACGAGCAGCACCATCCCCAGGGCAATGCCCAGGGCGAAATCCCCCTTGCTTGTTTCAAGGCCGATGGCCGTGGTAATGGTCCTGGTGTGCCACTTG
>JACQYM010000075.1 GCA_016208225.1 Deltaproteobacteria bacterium
AAATATTCCTTTCAGATGGTTGTGGATGTCATTGATGCCCAGATATCCGGCAATACCGATAACCGCCATCAGCAGCATCATGACAAAAAAACTTTGGATGAGCCGCGCCCCTACTTTGACATTTTTCAACCATTTCACACAGCCACCTTCCTTTCCGTTTTTCCTTCCATGGCATCGGGGAACCTCTCCGCTGCCGGCAACAAGCACTGACCCGCTGTTACAGCTTATCCACGTCGATGCCAAAGGTTATGGCGCCGATGGCCTTGCCGTTGTCCATGACGGGAACGGATACCTGCACCTGATAACTCTGGGTGCTGTCATCAAATTTTACTTCGTCAATGAATACGGCGCCGGCGGCATACGATTTCTGGAATTTGGCCTCATCCCCCTGCCAGTAATCAGAGGTCTTATCGGTCATGGCTACGTTGGCGCCCTGGTTATCCATGACAAAAATTTCCGTATAATAGGGGGCGTTCTCCTGAATTTTACGGATATGCGTGCCGCATTCGGAATCCATGATGGCCTTCATGTAGTCGGCATGGCCGGCAAAGGCCTTCCATGCCGCGTCTTTTTCCTGGATCTGGGCCAGGGTCTTGCCTTTGGCGTTTTCATCCCTGACCGCCTTGACAATGACCGGGTCCGCGCCAAAGGCGGCCAGGGTTGTATTGGCAAGATCAACCACCTTCTGCGGCGCCTGCTCCCCTGCCGCGTCCACCACTGCCCCTGTCAAAAAAAATAATCCTGTCAGGACAAATGCTGCTGTTTTTTTCATCTTCTGCCTCTCCCCTTGAGTTGTGCGGAAAAAAATTTCCTGCCTCCCAACAACCAATTTACGTTCATAGAAAATTCTGGCCCCGCACCCTGCGGAAAGTCAATTTTTTATTGCGGATTTTATCTATTTCAGAAGGGGAGGGGTGGGAAAGGAGGGAAGTCATTCCGGTTCAGCCATGCGACAACGATCGGCTCACGGAAAACTCCTGCAGCCGGGTGATCAGTTCATCATGAATCAGACCGTTCGACGCCGCGATCTCCGGGACAAACGGGGTATACGTCTGCCCTCTGAAATCCGTGACCTTGCCGCCGGCCTCTTCAACCAGCAGCAGCCCGGCAGCCGTATCCCATGGTTTCAGGTGAATTTCCCAGAAGCCTTCAAGCCTGCCGCAGGCCACACAGGCGAGATCCAGAGCAGCGGCCCCGGCCCGGCGCACCCCCTGGCAGTTACCCAGAAACTTACGGAGGGCGGACAGTACCTCATCAGATTTTTCCTTGATATCATAAGGAAACCCGGTGGCAAGCAGGGATGTCAGCAGTTTGTCCGAGGCCGACACCGCTATTTTTTCGCCGTTCAGCCAGGCTCCATGATCCCTGCAAGCGATGAAAAGCTCATCCTGCAGCGGGGCATAGATCACCCCCACCTGACTTTTTCCTTTTTCCGCATAAGCGATGGAAACGGCGAACCAGGGAAAGCCGTGGGCAAAATTGGTTGTGCCGTCAAGGGGATCGATAATCCACACCGGCTGCTGCGGCACGTCGCCGTAAACGGCATGCGATTCCTCGGAAAGAATCATGCTTGCCGGATGCCGGGCGGCCAGCATATCAAGGATGCATCTCTCGGACGCCACATCCGCTTCCGTCACCAGATCAATTTCGCCCTTGTACCGGATCTGGTGCGGCTGATGATACAAACCGGCCAAAATATGACCGGCATCCAGGGCCGCCTCTACCGCGGTCCGCAGAATCCCGGCCAGCGGATCATCGGCGCCCGGCGCCAGACATGCTGCCATTCTTTTCATTGTCTCTTCCTTCCTTTTTCTCTGCCATGCCATCCAATAATCGATGTGCCGCCCGGCGCCAAGCAAACCATGCGATGCGGCACGCCTCCTCTATTTTCTTCTACCATGCCCCATGGAGCAGACAAGGAAAAAATCTTTTTCTCATCCCATTTTTTCAGAACACGCAGAGGAAGTGAGCGCAAGGGGTTGCCCCTGGCGCGGGCGAAAGCGAGGGTATACCTGAGAAACAAAAGAGGAAGACAGCCGGATCACCCC
The DNA here is from genome assembly GCA_016208225.1 of Deltaproteobacteria bacterium. Classification (GTDB taxonomy): domain Bacteria; phylum Desulfobacterota; class Desulfobulbia; order Desulfobulbales; family SURF-16; genus SURF-16. The sequence continues at coordinate 2,049 of JACQYM010000075.1, forward strand.
GGCTGTCGATCATGGCATGGAACAGCAGACAGCGGATCAAATCTTTGGCGTCGGCACGTCATCACCACGACATTTGCAGGCAGTTGTTCGGCGAGGGATGCCATCTTCTCAGGATCACGAACCGTTCTGCATCCGGGATTCGCCATCAGCCCACTTATTGAGCAGGGTCACGGTATGAAAGGCCACATCCGCCGCCACCCGGGCGCATCTGTCTTTCCTTTCGGCGCTGGCCAGACCTACCCCCTCCTTCTTCATCCATTTCCCCACCGAAATATGACACAACGGGGAGCCTGCCGCATTCACCTGATGGATGGTGGCCCTGGCTCCGGCCGGCTTGAAGATGGGCAGCGGCGTGTCGCCATACCAGGCAATGACATCATTGAGGATGCTCTCGCTTTCTTTACCGGCGGCAAAATTGGCGGCCAGGCCCGCGCCCATCAAGGTCCCGCACAGGGTGCCCCAGCCGACGGAGCCGCCGTGCCCGAATACGAACTCCTCCGTCGCCAGATTGTTGTATGGCCCGCCGATCTGCTCCCGCAGCTGATCAATAATGGAACTTGCCACGGCATAGCAGCAGTAATTTTTATACCAGTTCTCATACGCCAGGGCCGCGGTCATGGCCGGATCCAATTTCCGGTACCCCCAGGGGGTGAGGGACGGTGTCGTACTGGCTGCGGCTGGGGCTGCCAGTTTTGCGGTCCCCCCCGATAAAATGGCAGCCCCAGCCGCAACCCTGCTGACCCCGATGATTATTTCCCTTCGTGACACACCCTCCTGGCTGACATGGCCATTTCCATTCATCATGCTCGCTCCCCTTTTTTTCTGTTGGTTTCACCAGTTACAAAAAAAGAAAACCAGCTCTCCGCTGCCCGGGGATGGCGTCACACGACCGGGAGCAACAGAAATCTGTGCCACTTTGTGGTTAAAAAAACCTAACACATTGTGACAACAAAGCAAATGCGGCAAAA
>JACQYM010000140.1 GCA_016208225.1 Deltaproteobacteria bacterium
CCATGCCGCTCCTTGCGCCATGGGAAATATCTAACACACTTCGCAGCTGAAGCTGACCGGCTGAAGCCGGTGGTATAAACCTTGCGATGGAAAAATCAACCACTGAGGGCACAGAGCCCACGGAGACGAGGGATTGTAATACAATACTTAATTGGCGGCTTACGGAATTTCTCAACCTGACCCCGCCACCACCAACAAAAAAGGGAAGCTGCAGAAATCAGCTTCCCTTTTGTCATTATGGCCGCCCGCCCGCCATACAGCCTTTAGCGATTACCGCCTCATCCCACCATACTCGCTCGCGCAGAACCGGCAAGTCACCAGCCGCCTATTCCCGGTTACCCAGGAAATGCAGCAGGCTCAGGAACAGGTTGATAAAATCAAGATACAGGGCAAGTGCCCCCATGATCGCCCCCTTGCGGATCGCTGCTTCCCCTTCTTCCATGATGCCCGCGGCGCCGATCTGGGTTATCTTCTGCACATCGTAGGCAGTGAGTCCGGTGAAGATGATGACACCGAGCCCGGAAACAATCCAGGCCATCATGGAACTCTGCAGGAATATATTGACCAGCGAGGCGATGATCATCCCGATAAGCCCCATGAACATGAAAGAGCCAAGGCCGCTCAGGTCTTTCTTGGTGACCATGCCGTAAATCGCCATGGCCCCGAACATGCCGGCGGTGATGAAAAATGTCCCGGCCACGGAGGTGGCGGTATACACCTGCAGGATCACGGAAAGGGTTACGCCGTTTAAGGCCGAATAAAGCAGAAAAAGGGCGGTTGCCGTCTGCGGGGAAAGGCGCATTACCCTGGCGGAAAGATAAAAAACCAGACCCAGTTCGCCAATCAGCAGTCCCCAGCGCATCATCGGATTATAGATAAAAATCTGCATGGCCGTTTCCGAGTTGACGGTCAGCAAAGCCATCAGTCCCGTAAGTCCAAGTCCCATGGCCATCCAGTTGAAAACCTTGGCCAGAAAAATCGTTGCGGCCTGGGTTTGAGCCTGGGAAACGGAAACCGTTCTATTATAGCCATTGTTGTACATTTTCTACTCCTCCATTCCTATGAATGAAAATAATTTGCAACATCTCTTATGCCGTCGGGTTGCGGCAACGGAATCGGTTTTTTTGCGATCCCATCTTCCTTCTTTGCACTCATTACTATAGCAACTGCGCCACCGGAGTCAAGATGTCTGCGGACTGTTTTTCAGCTAAGCCCATGGCGACTCAACGTGTCAGTTAAAAATGAACAAGTGAGACGGAAGACTCCCTTGTTATTTCGTAACGGCCCCTGAATTTATGGTATACTGTCTAAATGGCAAAATTTTTATCAAACTCAAAAATTTCACATCTGCTGTCCCAATATGAAGCACTGGGACAGGATGAGCAGGAGCTGCTCCAGCTTATCTCCATCCTGTTTGAACCGACCACTCCGGCCACCATCTGCCGCTGCTTTCAGGAAAAAAAGGGGCTCCATGATGCGGAAAGCTGGGCCGGCGCGGAACGGTCCCACTTTGCCGCCCTGCGCAAACTCCAGGAACTCGATCTGGTCACCTGGCGCGGCCAGTGCAATCCGCTCATTGTGGAAATCATCAGCAGGAAAGCCCTTGCCGCCGGCAATTTTGCCCCTATGGCCCGCATTATTCAAAAAATACTCCCCGCCCATGGCGAGACGTACGACACCCTGCCGCAAAAAAGCCCCCGCCATCTGCGGGAGATGCGCATCGGGCTCTACCTGGGCAGATTCGAACATTTCAACAGACATCTGCTGGAGTACTCTGACTGTCCGGAAACCTCGGACCGCCACTCGCCTCTGGTCGACATCATCAACAATCCCTTTGAGGCGGAGTGGTTCAGGACCCTGCCGCCCCATCTGCAGCTGCACGGCCTTCGGGAGCTGAGCCAGCAGAATCTTCTCACCCTTGAGCCATTTGACCTGCCGCTGCGCTACCTGCGGCAAACAAACACCCTGAATATCATCCCGCCGGCAGGCTGGCCTTCCCTCTATTACCTGATTGTTGCCAACCTGCTGCTGCGCGCTGACACGGGGGAGGCGCGCCGGGTAATTGCCGAAGCCGGCAACAGTATCGACTTTCTCGGCCTGCGGGGCTGGCTGGAATTTCTCCTCGGCAACAATGAGGCGGCAATCAAAAACTTCCAGGAAGATCTGCACGAACTGCGCGTCATCAAAGAGGGGAAGAACACTTTTTTCGTCGGCATGGAAGGACTTATCTTTATCATGGCCCTGCTGAAATCAGCCGATTACCGCAAATACCCGATGATCGCATCGTTCATCGCCGCCGTGGAAACGGAACAGACCAATAATCCGCTGCTGCCGGCCTATTTGATTCTGCGGCAAGCGACCAGGGCAAAGCTGGAGAGCTTTAAACCGGATTTCAACATCCAGCTCTGGCAGCCCGGTGACAAGGACGCCATCACGGCCCTGTTCATGGGCCTCGGCAACTTCTGGCTCAATGGCATGCTTGAATCAGGCCAGATCCGCGAGCTTCGTCAATTTTATGAACGGGCCAGGGCAAGCGGTTATGAGTGGCCGGCCATGGAATATGCGACCCTGCTCTATGAGGCCACCGGAAGTGACGCTTTTCAGGATTTCAGCAGCGCCATCCGGGAGAAATCCGCCGTTCATTCTCTTCTGGCCGTACTTCCCAATGAAAAAGCATGGCAACGCGCCATAAAGGCCTTGAACATTGTCAGCCTGGAACCGGAGCGCAACGATCTCCCCAGATACAGGATGGCCTGGCTGGTCGACTACCGGGACGGTTTTGTCACCGTCTCCCCGCGGGAACAAAAAATGACCGTCAGCGGGCAATGGAGCCAGGGCCGCTCCGTGGCTTTAAAACGATTGTACAGCGGCGACAATCTGTCCTTTCTCACGGAACAGGACCAGAAAATCAGGGCAACCCTGCACAAAATGGAATCAAACCAGGGAACATCCTTTGAATTTGACATGGATGAAACCCTGGCCGCCCTGGTCGGCCATCCCCTTCTCTTTGCCGCTGACAATCCCTCCCTGCCCGTCGAATTCACCAAGGGGGAACCGGAACTGCACGCCACCCAGTCGGCAGGCAAAGTGCGCCTGGAATTTTCCTCCCCCATCGGCGATGAAAAAATCATGGCGGTCAGGGAAACCCCAAACCGCTTCCGCATCATTGCGATCTCGGCAAAGCACCGCAAAATCGCGGCAATTATCGGCGATGAGGGGCTTGCTGTTCCCGAGGAAGCGAAAAATCTGATCCTTGAAACCCTGGGCAACCTTTCCTCCTGCCTGACCATCCACTCGGATATCGGGGCCACCTCAATGGACATCGAAGAGGTCCCTGCCGCCGATAAGATCATCGTGCAGCTGCTGCCGGTCAGCAGCGGGTTCAGGGTTTCCATGCTGGTACGGCCCTTTGCCAGCGGCGGGCCTTACCTCTATCCGGGCCAGGGATCTGCCAACGTGATTGCCGAAATTCACGGCCGGCGTCTGCAGACCTGCCGCGATCTTACCCTGGAAAGGGAAAACTGCGCCCGGATCGAGGATCGGTGTCCCACCCTGGCCAGACTGGGCGGCACGGACGGCGAGTGGTTCATCGAGTATCTGCAGGATTGCCTGGAAGTTCTGCAGGAAATTCAGAACCTGGGTGAGGATGTCACTGTCGAGTGGCCGGAAGGAGAAAAACTTTCCATCCGCCACCACGCTTCCTTTCAGAATTTTCACCTGCACATCAAACAGCATGAAAACTGGTTTGAACTAGACGGCCATCTCGACATCGACCAGGGCAAGGTGATGGAGATGAAAACACTGCTGGAACTGGCCTCCGCCCATAGCGGCAGATTCATCCCCCTGGGCAAAGGCGAGTTCCTGGCCCTGTCCAGGGAATTCCGGAAACAGCTGGACGAACTCACGACCTTTACCGAACTGCACGGCCAAAAGAGGCGCATTCATCCCCTGGCCAGCTGCATTCTTGAAGGTTTCACGGAAACCGGCATCCAGCTCACCGCCGACCGCAGGTGGCAGGAACAGTTGCAGCGCATCCGCGCCTCACGCACCTATCAGAGTGAGGTGCCGACCACGCTGCAGGCGCAGCTGCGCGACTACCAGACCGAGGGGTTCAAATGGCTGGCCCGGCTCAAGCAGTGGGGGGTCGGCGCCTGCCTGGCGGACGATATGGGCCTGGGCAAAACCGTCCAGGCCCTGGGCATCATCCTGCAGGAGGCGCCGCAGGGTCCCTCGCTGGTGGTGGCGCCGACCTCCGTCTGCA
>JACQYM010000155.1 GCA_016208225.1 Deltaproteobacteria bacterium
CCGCCCTCCGCCTACCCACCATGAACATGCATGCGCGGTTCCCAACCCGCCCACCACCGTGAACGTGTAGGGGCGGGTTCCAAACCCGCCCTCCCACCTACCCAAGCAGCAATCCCGCATTCCCCCCCAGGATTTTCTCCTCCCTTTCCCGGCCCAGGTCAAGATTTTTGAGCAGCCGAATGGTGTTCGGCTGGGCCGCCCACGGCGTGTCGGAGCCGAAAAGGACCCGGTCCGGGGCATGGGCCAGGATAATCCTGCGCGCCATCTCCACGGGCAGATACTCCAGGGAAAAGGCGATGTCGAAATAGACATTGGTCCCCGCCAGTTCCGCATGCACCTCCTCCCATTGCTGCCAGGCCCCCAGATGGGTGGCGATAAACCGCAGATCGGGAAACCGCCTGATCAGGGCCGCGATTTTCATCGGATCAGCGCGCAGTTCCCTGGGAAAGCCGATGTCAAAACCGGTATGCATGACAACAATCAGGCCAACCTCGGCAATCTTTGCAAAAAGCGGCTGCAGCCGTGGTTCATCCAGGAAGAAATTCTGATAATAGGGGTGCAGTTTGATCCCCTTGAAACCGGCCCGCCTGATTTCGGCAATCTCCTCCAGAGCCTCGGGTGATTCGGGATGAAAGGAGGGGAAGGGGATGATCCGTTCGCTGCGGATGGAGTCCGACCAGTCGAGGATGGAGCGGAACTGCTTCGGCCTGGTGGCAATGGAGCAGACAACGCTGCTGTCAATTCCCGCCTCATCCATGGAGGCGAGCAGGGAACGCACCGTGCCGTCGAGGGCAGGGCGGACAGCCCCCTTTTTCGCCAGGGCCGGGATGGTGGTCGCCGCCAGGGCGTCCGGAAAGGCATGGGCATGGAAATCGACACAGTACATCCTTGTTTTCTCACCGTATCGGATAATTCTGTTTTTTTACTTCCTGGAGAATCTTGATGCCGATATCCAGATGCTGTTCGGTGTAGTTCTCAAAGATTTCCGAGGCGCTGTCCTTGCTTTTGATCCCCCCTTTTTTCAAGGGCAGGTCCGAGACCAGCATGAGGGCGGAGGTGGGCACGTTCAGGGCATAGCCGACGGAAAAGATGGTGGCGATCTCCATGTCAATGGCAATGATGCGGTGTTTGAGGATGTACTCAATAAACGTATTGTCAAACTCCCACATGCGGTAGTCAGTGGTATGCATGATGCCGGATTTCGGCACCTTCTGGAACTCCTTTTTGATGACTTCTTCCGCCACCCGGTTCATGGCGAAGGTGGGCAGGGCGGGCACGTCCTTGGGCAGGTAGTGGGCGCTGGTGCCCTCGTCCCTGATGCTGGCCGTGGGCAGCAGCAGGTCGCCGATGGCAAGGGAGTCATCAATACCGCCGCACATGCCCAGCATGAGAACGCATTTCAGCTCATCGAGAAAAGAGAGGCAATGCATGACAATGCCGGCTGAGGGGGAACCGACTCCGTAGTTGATGATGGAAATATCGGCGTCATGGTCATGCACCACGCTCCAGTTGTTGGACAGAATCGACTTGCCCGTGGTTTTGGAAAAGGAGCGGATGTAGCGATGAAAGTTGCAGATGATGATGTGGGAGCAGAATTCCTTGATCGGCGATCCTGTGTACCGCTCCAGGGTGTGGCGGGCATAATTGTCCGGGCGCAGCTGTGAACTCATGTGGTCTGTCCTTTTCGGCTAATTTTCAATTTCCGGGGGCCCCGGTTTCGGGTATTATACCGGCCAAATGTCAATTATCAATTTTTAATTTGACTGTCTCGTGAAAACCCTCTCGACAGCCGTACAGTGCATGATAACGTATTGATTTATCGTCGCGGGAATTCGGTGCCGCGACTTTTTCCGAAACCATCTAATTTCAGCCGGGTGCAAAATGAAAAGCAAAAACATCCCCCTTGAGGAGCGCATTATTCTGGCCCTCGATGTTCCTGAGCCGGATACGGCAAAAGAATGGGTCAAAAAAACCGAGGAGAAGATCAGATTCTACAAGGTAGGTCTGCAACTCTTCCTGGCCGGCTGGTTTGACATGGTGGACTGGATCGTCGACCGGGGCCACAAGGTGATGGTGGACCTCAAATTCTTCGATATTCCGGAAACGGTCAAGCTGGCCATGATGCAGCTGCAGGACCGGGGCGTCACCTTTGCCACCGTGCACGGCAACGACCCGATTATCCGCGCCTCGCTGGAAGCCCGCAGCGGCCATGACACCGGATTGAAAATCCTGGCTGTGACGGTGCTGACCAGTTTCGGCGAAGAGGACATGCGGGCCATGGGCATGACCGGCAGTATCGAGGAGCTGGTCTACTTCCGGGCGAAACGGGCTTTGGAACTGGGCTGCGACGGCGTGGTTTCCTCCGGGCTCGAGGCGGCCCGGCTGCGCCGGGAGCTGGGCGACAAACTGCTCATCGTCACCCCCGGCATCCGGCCCGGCGCCAATGTTGACGACGGCACCGATGACCAGACGCGCATCATGACCGCCCGGCGGGCCATGGAAAACGGCGCTGATTACGTGGTGGTGGGCCGGCCCATCACCCGGGCCGCCGACCCGCTGGGCGTCATCGGCGGATTGCAGGAGGAAATTGCAGCAGTTCTGGGTGGTTAGTCTGGCTGACAGACTACAGGTTGTCTGGGATCTTCCTGAGGAGTTACATTGGGTAGTTTTGCTTGACGTCCGTATAATTTAAAGTTAGCATTTAAAAATGCAGGACAAAAAGAGACTGCTTGAGCAGAAAATCAACAGATTGCTGGAGATGTTTCCCGCAGTAGCTGTCATCGGGCCGCGGCAATGCGGCAAATCAACCCTTGTTAAGGCCCTGCGTCCGGACTGGAGGTATTATGATCTCGAACGGCCGGATGACTATCAGCTTGTATCAAGTGATCCTCTCGGTTTTTTCAGCAGGCAGCGCGAGAAAACGATAATAGACGAGGCCCAGCAATACCCTGAACTGTTCCGTGTTCTGCGAGGGGTGATTGACCAGGACAGAAAGTCGGCAGGCCGTTATCTGCTTACCGGGTCGAGTTCTCCTGAAATAGTAAAAGGGTTATCCGAAAGTCTGGCAGGGAGAATTGCCACGGTTGAGCTCTGGCCATTCAAGACTGTGGAGTACTATGCGAAACCGTTGCCCGCTGTATACGCTGTTCTAACAGGCAGCAAACCGGATTTAAGCAGTCTGACAGCCCTGACCTCTGACCTGCAGCAGGACCAGGTCTACGAACACTGGCTGTTGGGCGGGTATCCGGAGCCGCGTATCAAAGGCCTTCATATTCCAGAGTTTCACGGGCTGTGGATGGATGAATATTTTTCAGATTATATCCGCAGGGACATCCAGCGGCTTTTTCCCCGTATCAACTCCCATAACTTCCGTCTCCTCATTCATTCCCTTGCCTTTCAATCAGGCAGCATGATCAATCAGACGGAAATTGCCAGGGCCTTGGAAATCAGCTCTGTTACCTCGAAGGAATACCTGGAGATTCTGCATAATACCTTTATCTGGAGGAATCTGCGCAGTTATGAAAATAATGCCCTGAAAAAAGTGCAGAAGATGCCCAAGGGGTTTTTCAGGGACCAGGGTGTTCTGCATCATCTGCTGAAGATTAACGGGCTTGACGCCCTACTGGTCCATCCCTCCGCCGGACGGTCGTTTGAATCATTTGTCATTGAAGAAATCATCCGAGGTTTCCAGTGTACGCTAACGTCGGGGATTGATTACCACTATTATCGCACAAGGGACAAGTCGGAAATCGATTTAATCATCAGCGGCCCCTTCGGGGTCATACCGGTGGAGGTGAAACTTGGCCATGCGATCACCCAGAGAATGCTGACGGCCTTGAAAATTTTTATTGGCGACATCAGAGCGCATTTCGGCATTCTGGTTAATAATTCGGAAAAAATCGAGTTCCTCGACGACCGCATCATTCAGATTCCGGCCCGGTTTTTCTGAAAAATTTCAGAATGCGGATTCCCATCATCCACCAGTAGGGGCGGGTTCAAAACCCGCCCTCCGGTCCATCCCACCAGGCACGTGTAGGGGCGGGTTCATAACCCGCCCATTTTTTACCAGGAAAGCCAGGTCTTGAGAATCTGCATGACCAGCAGGGTGTAAAGGCCGGCGATCACATCATCAAGCACAATGGCTGCGCCGCCGTGCAGATGGGCGTCCACCCAGCCCGCCGGGAAGGGTTTGAGGATGTCGAAAAAACGGAACAGCAGAAAGGCAATGACCAGGGGCACGACTTTTGCCGGGGCGCCGATCAGGCCGATGAGCATGCCCATGATTTCGTCAATGACAATGGCGCCGGCATCGGGCGTGTCAAGGATCTTTTCCGCACTGCCGGCGGTGCTGACCGCCACGACAAGGATGATGGCCAGGCCCGCAAAATATCCTGTCTGCGGCAGACGGATCAGCAGCAGATGCAGCGGCAGGGCGACCAGAGTGCCCCAGGTGCCGGGCGCCTTCGGCAGGTAGCCGGTGTAAAGCCCCGTGGCAATGGCCATGATCAGTTTGTCCATATGAAGTGCCTAAAGTTGAACTGCAAGTGCCTAAAGTACTTGAAGTGCCTAAAGTGCCTAAAGTTGAAAAACTGCAAGTGTCTAAAGTTCGTAGGTCGGGTTAGCGGGTGTACCGCGTAACCCGACAAAAGAGGCCTTCGGCTAACCGCCATCTCCGCAAGCGGGAACAACGAAGCATGAAAGTCTCGCGGCGTAGGAGCGGGCCTTGCCCGCGACCTTGACCTTCTCATTGCGGCTGTCTCTATCGCGGGCATGGCCCGCTCCTACGGCCCTGCCTGCACAATAAGACAGACAAGGAC
>JACQYM010000156.1 GCA_016208225.1 Deltaproteobacteria bacterium
CGTAACGAAATAACCATTATATGGGTTACTTCGTTACGGCCCCTTACGTGCCGCACAGTTTAAGATTACGGTTATTTTTTGTAACGGCTTAGATGGAAAGCCTTTCCGCTTCTTTCAGCTTTCGTATCTCGCACGCCTTTTTAAAGGCCTTGTCCTTGCCGTGTTTTTTGATCGATACCGAGGTTTTGCCCTGTTTACCGGTACCATTCACCCAGCTGATTTCATAACGGTGCAATTTGTCATTCAGACGTACACCCACGACACCGGTGGTGGTGTTGCTTACCGTGACGATATGTTTGTTGGTGCGGAGTTTGCCGATGCGGGACTCAATTTCATCTCTCCAGGCCAGGGCGGCGAGGAGACTTGAGTATCTGCCGCCACATTTGCCGTCGGAAAAGAACTTGGAATGAGTCTTTCCGTAATAGCGGACACGGACATACCAGCCATGGGTACGCTTTGATTCCTGATCGATGCGGGCAATGTCCTTATGCTTTTCGTACACGATCTTTTTTTCTTTTTTTAGCTCCATTACTTTACCTCTTTGTCGGATTGTGGCATTAATCATGTCAAAATTTCCCCTGTCACTGACTACGTATATATACCTATCAGATTTATTTTGCAAGAAAATTGTCAGGCATTCTTAAAAAAAAATTACAATTATCTGTGTAGCCGATAATCCGCTGAAAAGAAACGATTTTCAGCCAGCGGCCGCACAACCGGAGTATTAGGGATCAGGCCATGCGCAACAGAGAAGAGACCGGCAAGAAATTTTGTGAACTTCTGGACATCATCGCCCGTCTGCGGGCCCCTGAAGGCTGCCCCTGGGACCAGAAACAGACCGTGCAGACCTTCAAGCCCTATCTTCTCGAGGAAACCCATGAACTCAGCGAGGCCCTTGACAACGATGACCCGCATCAGATCCGCGAAGAACTCGGCGATCTCTTCTTTCAACTCGGGTTCATCAACCAGCTCTATGAAGAAAAGGACACATTTTCCATTGAAGAAGTTCTGCAGGCCATCATCGATAAAATGATCCGCCGTCATCCCCATGTGTTTGAAGGGAAAACTTTCGCATCCTATGATGAGATGAGAAGGAACTGGGCAAGGGTCAAGGAAGGGGAAAAGACGCAGAAGAAAAGCAACGCCTATGAGCTTGATCTGCCTAAATCCATGCCCGCGCTCAGCCGGTCCCAGAAAGTGGCCGGCAGGGCGGCCCGCACCGGTTTTGCCTTGCCTGGCATGACCTCATTGACCGAAATATTTTCGGCCAAAGCCGATCTGCTGCTGGAAAATGTCCTGGCCGGCAACAGACCGGCTGTTGAAAACGGCATGGGAGATTTTCTTTTCCTGCTGGTCAGCATCGCCGGCAGGTTTGACATCAACAGCGAGGAGTGCCTGCATGCGGCCACCAACCGATTCATCGCCAGATTTAAAGCGATGGAGGAACTCATCTCCCGGGACGGTCTGGCAATGGCAGATATGGACAGCGAAGCCCAACTGGCATTCTGGGAAAAAGCGAAGGGGGATGGCTGATGGCCGGTGGCTCATGGCTGGAGGAAATCCCCATTCCGCAATCCGCAATCCGCAATTTCCCGAAATTCAATTGACAGCCACCAGCCGGGCATGTTAAAAAAATCGACTTACCCATGCTCGTTTCATGATGAAACGGGCATTTTCATGTCCTTTCTTGCTCTCTGACCGAGGCATCGGAAGAGGGCCATTAATGTCCACAAGGAGGACCAAATGCGCAGATATGAAACCATATCAATCATCAGCCCCAATATCGGGGAGGATGAAGTCAAGGCGATCAGCCAAAAAACAGCCGGCATCATTGAAGCCGACGGCGGCACCATTCTCAATGTCGATAACTGGGGCCTGAAGAAGCTCGCCTATCCGATCGACAAACAGCAGCAGGGCTACTACGTGTATACGGAGTTTGCCGCTGTTCCCGCCGCGGTCAGTGAAATGGAACGAATTTTCAAAATCGATGACAATGTGCTGAAATTCATGACCGTCAAGCTGCAGGAAGTGTATGATCCCAATACCCCCGTGAAAAGCTCCATATCGGCAAAACCGCTTGATATGGACGCCGATCTTGATGAAGAAGAATAAACCGCACAATTGAGGCAACCATGAGAAAAAAAAGAATATTTCATCGTCGTAAAGTCTGCCGCTTTTGTGCGGACAAGGAACTTGTCATTGATTACAAGGATATTAAGGCATTGCGCAACTTTATTACGGAAAGGGGCAAAATCATTCCCCGCCGTATTTACGGGAACTGCGCCAAACATCAGCGGGAGCTGACGGAAGCGATAAAACGGGCCCGTCATATTGCGCTGCTGCCCTATACGGGTCCCCACTTCTAAACTTTTATGGCAGGAAAAACTCCACCGGAGGCATTGCTGAAGGGAATCGTTTTAACCGCTTTCCTGTTTGTGCCGGCAATTACCGGTGAGTTGGGCTGGCTGCGGACATTTATTCCCCTGCCGGCTTTTTATATACTCGTAACGAGCGGAGACGCGCGTGGAAGTTCCATACTGATCAAAGCAGTCCTTGCTGCCGGGCTTGGTTCCATCCTGCTGGGCACCCTGCAGGCCTTCTTTTTGTCGGTATTATTTCTGCCCCTGGCCTATGTTCTGGCCAGGGCTGTCCGGAACAGACACACTGTCCTCCGGGCCGGCACGACCGGCGCCCTGGTCTTGGCAGCAATCTGGATCTGCGGCGCCCTGCTTTACGGGATGATTGAGCAGGTCCATCCCTACAAACAGGTACTTGAGACGATTGATACATCACTGGCGGCAACATTTGCCATGTATCAGCAGTCATCGGATATCGAACCGGACACCCTGGCCCAGATTGAACTTGCTTTTACCCGGATACGCTCTATTATTCCGGTAATTTTTCCGGCGATTGTATTGGTCACCGTACTCTGCACCGTGTGGATCAATCTGCTGCTGGGCGACCTGCTTCTGAAGAAAAAGGATGCCGGACTCAGTCCGTGGCAACCGAACAGTCAATGGCGCCTGCCGGACCAGCTTGTCTGGGCCGTCATTGCTTCAGGCGTAGCCCTGTTGCTGCCATTGCCGCTGTTGAACAAAATCAGTTTAAACTGCATGCTCGTCCTCGGCCTTCTCTATTTTTTTCAGGGGCTGGCGGTGCTGACGTCGCTGTTCAACAGATGGGATGTGCCCCTGGCATTCAGATTTGTTGTCTATGCATTAGTACTTATCCAGGCCTACGGCATCATTTTTTTAGCTATTGCCGGCCTGGTTGATGTTTGGTTGGATTTACGAAAATCGCAGAACAAAACAACCTGAACGGTTTTATTGCTGCTGCGTTCCATCTTAAAGAAAAGGTAGAAAAATGGAATTAATACTGAAAGAAACTATTGATACCTTGGGCGAGGAAGGCGATGTTGTGAAGGTGAAACCCGGTTACGGGCGCAACTATCTGATGCCTCGCGGCAAGGCTGTTCTGGCCACCAAAGGCAATCTGGCGATTCTGGAACAGGAAATGAGCACCATTGCGAGCCGGAAGGAAAAAGAACGCCATGCTGCTGAAGACCTTTCCAAAAAAATATCCGGGGTTACCGTTGTCATTGAGCAGCGGGTCGGCGAGGAGGATAAACTGTACGGATCCGTCACCTCCGCCGATATTGCCGACAAACTCGCAGGCCTTGGTATTGCCATCGACAAGCGCAAAATCATGCTGGACGAGCCGATCAAAACCATCGGCGTCACCATGGTGCCCTGCAAGACCGGGTACCAGATGACCACCGAAATCAAGGTTGAGATTGTGCCTCTGGTCAGCGCGGAATAATCGTACGAACAGGCGGCAAGCCAGGTCGAAAAGCCTGGTTTGCCGGCTGGCTGATTGTCCTTGTTCGCAAAAAACTCCTGCCCCATTTTCAACATCGAGCCAGGGTATCGTAAAGGAATAATCCTTTTATGCGCTCCGTTATTTTTCCCGACTCAACTGCTCAGACTGCGACAAGATGATACCCCAAGAATCCTTCACCCCAGTTCATCGCATCCCCCCCCATAATAAGGATGCGGAGCAGTGCGTATTAGGGGCGGTCCTGCAGCAGCAGGGAATGCTGCCGAAAACCATTGATATTCTCCAACCGGATGATTTTTATTTCCAGGCCAATAAATTAATTTTCATCGCCATGCTGGCCCTTTTTGAGAAAAATGAGCCGCAGGACCTCATCACGGTTTCCAACTATCTGAAAAGCAACAACAACCTGAACGAAGCGGGCGGGCCCGCCTACCTCGCCTCCCTGACGGATCTGGTGCCATTGGCATCCAATATTGTCTATTACGCCAGGATTGTCCGGGAAAAATCGGTCCTGCGCCGGCTCATCGCCACCTCAACGGACATCGCCTCCCGCTGCTACGAGCAGCAGGAGGATATTGACAAGCTGCTGGATGAAGTGGAGCAGACCGTATTTGAAATCGCCCGTGATAAAGGCAGCGAGAACTTTGAGCCCCTGAGCAAGATTATCACCAAGGCCTTTGAAAGGGTCACCAGTCTGGCCGAACGCAAGGAACTGATCACCGGCGTGCCCACCGGTTTCGACCAGTTCGACAAAATGACCGCCGGCCTGCAGGCCGCTGATCTGATCATCCTGGCCGGCCGGCCAAGTATGGGCAAAACCGCCCTGGCCATGAACATCGTGCAGAATACCGCACTGCATCACGCCACCGGCGTCGGCGTCTTCAGCCTGGAAATGTCCAAGGCCCAACTCGGCCTCAGGCTGCTCTGTTCACTCAGCAAAGTTGACTCCAATGACCTGCGCACCGGCTTTATCAAAGACCATGACTGGCCCAAACTGACCAGGGCCGCTGGCGAATTGTCCCAGGCAAAAATTTTTATTGACGACACCCCTTCCCTATCCGTTCTTGAGATGCGGGCCAAAGCCCGGCGGCTGAAGGCCGAGTATGATATCGGACTCGTGGTTGTTGACTATCTGCAGCTGATGCGCGGCCGGTCCGAAAGCCGGGAACAGGAAATAAGCGATATCTCCAGGTCCCTGAAGGCCATGGCCAAGGAACTCGATATCCCGGTGATCGCCCTTTCCCAGTTGAACCGCAGCCTGGAAAACCGGCCGAACAAACGCCCCCAGCTGTCTGACCTGCGCGAATCAGGCGCCATCGAACAGGACGCGGATGTTATCTGCTTCATCTACCGGGACGAGGTATACAACAAAGCGGAAGACAACCCCAAACGCGGCATTGCCGAGCTGATCATCGGCAAACAGCGCAACGGTCCCACCGGTACGGTTGAGCTGGCCTTCCTCGGCAAATACACGAGTTTTGAAAATTTAGCCCCGATGATGCCGGGATATGAAAGCTGATGCATGACCGAATCATCACCACCATCCGGAACAGACACTATGAATACCAGCATATATGATTTTGCGGCCATAGAAAAAAAATGGCAGGACAAGTGGCGGGAAGAAAAAACATTTCAGGCTTCAGCTGATCCGCAGGCGAAAAAATATTACCTGCTCGAAATGTTTCCCTACCCTTCCGGCCGCATTCACATGGGGCATGTGCGCAATTACTCCATCGGCGACGTGGTGGCCCGGTTCAAAAGGATGCAGGGCTACAATGTTCTCCATCCCATGGGGTGGGACGCCTTCGGTCTGCCGGCGGAAAACGCGGCCATCAAGCACGGCACCCATCCGGCCAGGTGGACCTATGACAACATCGATTACATGCGAAAACAGCTGCAGGGCATGGGGCTCAGCTACGACTGGGACCGTGAACTGGCAACGTGCAACCCAGAATATTACCGCTGGGAGCAGCTCTTCTTTATCAAACTCTTCAAAAAAGGGCTGGTCTATCCCAAAGTCACCACGGTGAACTGGTGTGAAAAGTGCCAGACCGTGCTGGCCAATGAACAGGTGATTGACGGCTGCTGCTGGCGCTGTGATGAAAGCGTCATGCCGCGGGAGATGAACGGCTGGTTTTTCAAAATCACCGCCTATGCCGAGGAGCTGCTTGCCGAGTGCGACCATCTGCAGGGCTGGCCGGAGAAGGTGCTCACCATGCAGCGCAACTGGATCGGCAAGAGCACCGGCGCGGAGATCGATTTTGCCCTGGAGGGCACGGACAGCAAACTGACCGTCTTCACCACCAGGCCTGATACGATTTTCGGGGTGACCTTCATGTCCATTGCCCCAGATCATAAATATCTGCAGGAACTCTGTCAGGGAACGGGACGGGAACAGGAAATCGCCGCTTTTGCCGAAAAAACGCGCATCGCCCGACAGCGCCAGAACCCGGAAGACGAACTGCCCAAGGAAGGCCTATTCACCGGTCTGCATGCCCTGCATCCCTTTACCGGGCAGAAGCTGCCCGTCTATGCCGCCAATTTCGTGCTGGCCGAATACGGCACGGGCGCAGTCATGGCCGTGCCGGCCCATGACCAGCGGGATTTCGAGTTTGCCCGGCAATACGGCCTGCCGGTCAAAGCGGTGATCCAGCCCCCCGGCGACACGCTGCGGGGCGAAACCATGACCGCGGCCCATGAGGGGCCAGGCACCCTGACTGACTCCGGCGAGTTCAGCGGCCTGCCGTCGGACGAGGCCAAAATCCGCATCACCGCCCATGCCGCGGAAAAGGGATTCGGCAGAAAGCAGATCACCTACCGTCTCCGCGACTGGGGCATCTCCAGACAGCGTTACTGGGGAGCGCCGATCCCGATGGTATATTGTGCGCAATGCGGGGTGCAGCCGGTGGCGGAAAAAGACCTGCCGGTCACCCTGCCGCCGGATGTGACCATAGAAAAATCGGGCAAATCGCCGCTGCATGATCTGGGAAGCTTTTATCAGACCACGAGTCCTCCTGGTATTATGCCCGCTACACCTGTCCGCGCCACACGGAAGGTCCGCTGGACAAAAAAGCGGTCGATTACTGGCTGCCGGTTGATCAATATATCGGCGGCGTGGAACATGCCATTCTGCATCTCCTTTACGCCCGTTTTTTTACCAAGGTCATGCGCGATCTCGGCTATGTGTCGATCAACGAGCCGTTTACCAACCTCCTGACCCAGGGCATGGTGATCAAAGACGGCGCCAAGATGTCAAAATCCAAGGGCAATGTGGTTGACCCGGATGTGCTCATCAAAAAATACGGGGCCGATACGGTCCGGCTCTTCAGCCTCTTTGCCGCGCCGCCGGAAAGGGACCTGGAATGGAGCGATCAGGGCGTGGAAGGGGCTTATCGCTTCCTGAACAGGGTGTACCGCTTTGTGCAGGAAAACGGCGAGATGCTGCGGCAGGCAACAGAGGTTGTTCCGGACAATTTAAATGGCGCGGGCCGCGAACTGCACCGCAAAACGCACCAGACCATCTGCAAGGTGAGCAATGACATTGACGGCAAGTTCCATTTCAACACCGCCATCAGCGC
>JACQYM010000157.1 GCA_016208225.1 Deltaproteobacteria bacterium
AGCTCAATGGAGGAGAGCGTCACCTTCCATGCCTCCTTCATGCCGCCGGCGGTGGCCACCCTGTAGCGGGGCGTATCGCTTCTGATTTCAAGACCGAGCGCGGGCAGCAGGGCGGCAGGCACCGACACCAGCGATGCCCCGGTGTCAACGAGAAACGGAAAGCTCACCCGGTTGTTGATCGTGGCATTGACATGGATCTGATGGGAGCCGGGAACAAAGGGGATGACGATTTCCCCCTCCCGCATTTTCATCTGGGAGATACGGGAGGCCAGCAGGTTCACCCTTTCCGCCATGGCCGGGGGATAGTCGCGCTCCCGGAGCAGTTTGTCGGCCCCGGCCCAATCCCCGCCGGCCAGCGCCAGTTCGACCCCGTCCAGATGCAGCCGCGGGTCATCGGCAAACAACCGGGCGCTTCTTGCCAGCACATCAGTTGCCTCGGCAAGATTCCCCCTGGCCAGCTCATCTTCCAGCCACAGCTGGTAGAGCTGCAGATGCAGAGCGCCCAGCTCGTCATTGCCGCCATAGCGGCCGACGCCTGCCGCCGTCCGTTCAATGAAATCCACGGCATCGGCAAAACCCCTGCCGGCAAGCCGGGCCTCCGCCGCGATTTTCAGCAGTCGCGCATCGCCGGTGCGGCCGATGGTATCGCCATCCAGCAGTTGCGCGAGCTTGTCGAAACCGCCCTGCCGGTAAAGCTCGCCGGCCAGGACGCGCACCTGGACAAGAATATTTTCAGGGTAGAGGGTTTCCGGCACATCCCCGGCATCAAGTTTCGGCTCGAGCAGAAAGCCGGACAGAAAGGCCTGCAGCCGCTCGGCCGCCGGGAGCTGCGTATCCATGGCCAGGGCATTGACAAACTGCTCCTCCCGGCCGCCGGCAAAGGTCATATCGTAGAATTCGGCGACGGTGAGGGTAATGGCGTCGCCCAGGTCCGGGGCACCCGTCCACAGATAGCCGCCTGCAAGCCAGCCGCCGAAAGTCCAGCCGCAGACCTTACCGTTCTGCAGAAACACGCCGGTTTCATCCGGCAGCCCGGCAGGTGCGGTGTGCAGCAGAACACCCTGCTGCCAGTCCGGCCGCAGGGAGAGATCAAGCGCCTCCCTGCCGGACAGCAGGGAACTCCAGGCAACTTTTTCCGCATCCTGCCAGGGGGCAAGAGAAACGGCGTCGATCTCCAGCGGCTTCTCCAGATGCCAGAGACCCACATCATCACCCAGGCGCCACTGGCCGCCGTCAATGGGCGCGGCAAAGCTGAGCGGGCTGAAGCGGAATATCCATTTCACCCCGCCGAAACAGGCCCGGCTGGGCAGCGCCAGCCACGAATGATCAATCACCACCGTGGAGACGGCGGCAATCTCGTTGCCCCAGGCATCATAAACCGAGACGATCCCCACGGGCAGCAGCTTTCTTTTCTCCGCCTCCGGGACGACAGGCGCAGCAGGCTGCGGTTCCGGGGCCACCGCGGCTGCCGTTTGCGGGGCAGGTTCTTCTTTTTTTACCGGCTGGTCCGCCGGCAGAGGACGATCACGGGGTTGCGTCGAAGGGGCCGGCTGCACCTGCGGGATACTCTTTGCCGGTGCAGCCGGACGAAAGGGAAAGATCATGCCGCGGAAAAAGTAAAAGGCCCAGCCGACAAAAAGGACCAGCAACACCAGCGTCCCAATCCGCCTGCCGATCTGCGGCCCCTTGCCCGGCCGGCCGAGCACGGCACCGCACTGCGGGCAGAAATTCGCGCCGGCCGCATATTCGCTGTGGCATTTGCGACATTTCATGAAGCAGAAATCAGCTGCCGGGGGACAGAATAAAAGCAGGAATCCGCACTACGCCGGCGTTTGCCGGGAGCAGTCCATGGCAACCCGCCTCCTGATGTTAAATCCGCAATCCGCAATCCCCAATCTCCAATCCCCAATCTCATCCCGGTTTGATCTCTGATGTGCAATAGGAACAGCGGCTCGCCTTGAGCGCTATCTTTGACAGGCAATAGGGACACTCCCTGGTGGTCGGTTCCGCCGCTGGGGCTTCTTCTTTGCGTCTTAGCACGTTCATGCTGCGGACAAGCATGAACACCGCAAAGGCAACGATCAGGAAACTGATGACCGCATTCAGGAAAAGTCCGTAGTTGACGGTTACGGCACCGGCGGCTTTCGCATCCACCAGACCCGCATAAGGCGCGGCAGCTTTGCTTCCCTGCTTGAGAACAAAGAAAAAATTGGAGAAATCGATGCCGCCGAGGAGCAAACCGATCGGCGGCATGAGCACGTCATCGACCAGGCTCTTGACGATGGTGCCGAATGCTCCGCCGATGATGATGCCGACCGCCATGTCAACGACATTGCCCCGCATGGCAAATTCTTTAAATTCCTTGACCATTCCCATCCTTCTCCCCCTTATCAGTTACAATTGATGAATTTTCACCACTGAGATCACAGAGATCACAGAGAAAAATATTTTCATTTTCAATTGAGGTTAATTTTCAGTTGCAAATCCTTCCAATCCCGGACGCACCTTTTTCTCGTCCAGCATCGCCCGCAACTTGACGGCCAGGTCATTCAAGGAGAACGGCTTCTGGATGAAGTTCACCCCCTCTTCCAGCACGCCATGGGTGGCGATGACATTTGCCGTATACCCCGACATGA
>JACQYM010000149.1 GCA_016208225.1 Deltaproteobacteria bacterium
GTGCATCTCCCGGCCGCGGCCAGCGGTCCGCCTCCTTGACGCTTAGGAGCCGTTAAGAAATAACATGGCCATTTTTCAATTTCCTTACGGCCCGTTATACCCCTCAAGGGGGTACTGAAAAGAGTGCCGTTTCCGCACATTTCTCCGGCCATGTTATTTTTTTACAACGGTTTACGCCGCGCAGATGCCGAATTTCGGCAGCAGATCATAAATGACATGAAAACGGTGGGCCTGCGCGGCATCATGGAAAAGTTTCCAGTTGCTCTTGAGAAAGGCCGGATCCCAGGGGTACTGCGGTTCATCGGCATTGGTGCCGAGGGCCTGCTCTTTCCAGGAGCCCGGCCCCTTGGCCGAATAGGAGATTTTTTCCGGTCCGAAGCTGAACGGATCGTGCTCAATGGCCTGCAGCCAGGCCGCATGCCGCTTGTCCCCGTCTTTTTCGGTAAGCTTCATGAACAGGTCCAGGATCTTGTTCATGTCCCGTTCCTCGATGCCGCTCACCTCGGCATGGGGGTCCCTGGCGATAAAGCGTTTCATGGCCCGGCACATCTGGTCCGCCGCCTGGCAGAACTGGTCGGTGTTGTTGCGCTCTATTTTCTGTTTGCGGCCGTTTTTGTATTTCCAGGACAGAAAAGGCATATCAGGGAAGACCGTGGCCCGGCCATGGCCAAGGGGAGGGACGGCATCATCCAGAAGGTCATTTAAAAAGGAGCCGAGTCCGGCGGAGAAAACCCCGGAATCGCCTGTCTCCTTGACATCCTCCACCTCATTGATTTTATGCAGCACCCCGGCAAAACCCTGATGGGCCCAGGTGTCGGCATAGACATGCATGGCCACCCCCAGGCGATGCAGGCCATAGGGACGATCCTGATCGATTATGCTCTGCCGCACCATCTGCCGGGCGATGGGGCTGTCCGGCTTGCAGACCAGCTTGTTGATAAACTTGCCGATGGGATTCTGGCCTTCACCCAGGCCGTCGTTGCCGGGCAGGAAATGAAAGGGGATCCAGACCAGATGATTTGCCAGCTCATCGGCATTGCGCGGGTCCAGCATCTTGTGGGCGGAACTGATGCGGGCATAGAGCGCCTCATTGTCAAATTTGATCGTGCCGCTGCTGGTGGCGTCGTCCACATACTGGGCGGCATGGGCGATGATGTCTGCTTTGTCACGGGGAAACCCGGCCAGCCGGGCGACTACATAGGTGGTGGCGTGGTGGAAATCAATCTGCATCTTTTCTCCTCCTTGGTCATTTTGTTCCTCATCAATTGCGATCTACGTTTCAACCATATCGATGCCGGTAAAAAATTGCTGCCAGCCGGGCAGCTCCTCCCGGGCCAGGGGCTTTTGGGGCAGAGCCTCGTCCGCCCGGCGGCCGATTTTTCCCGCCTTGGAGAGCCCGTAAGGATGATAGGGCAGCAGCGGCCAGCCGCGCCAGGTTGGCGAAAATCAGGGTATTATCCACGCCGGTGATCCGCCGGTGGGTGTCCGGATCGGCAATCTTGACATCAAAGAGGATGAGATCCAGGTGATCGAGACAGGCGGCCCGAAAATCGTCCCAGACAAAAAGACCGTTTGTTTCCATGGCGGTATGGATCCCTTGCCTGTGCAATCTCTGCAGCAGCTCGCCGCAGAAGGCGAGCTGGGCGGTTGGTTCGCCGCCCGACAGGGTGACCCCGCCGCCCGAGGTTTCATAGAACAATATGTCCCGCCGGAGGAGAGCGTCGAGTTCTTCCACGGCAAATATTTTCCCCACCTGCTCAAGGGCCCGGGCCGGGCACTGGGCGGCGCAGAGTCCGCAGCCAGTGCAGCGGCTGCGGTCCAGCCGGGCGATGCGGTCTACGGTCAGCGCCGTCTCCGGGCAGAGGTCCCGGCAGTCGCCGCAGCCGATGCAGCGCTCCGGATAAAAGGCGATCTCCGGCCGGCCGGCGATGAACTCGGGGTTATGGCACCAGGGACAGCAAAGCGGGCAGCCCTTGAAAAATACCACCGTCCTGATGCCGGGGCCGTCATGGGCGGCATAGCGGCCGATATCGCCGATCAGGGCCTCTTTCACCGGGGCAGCTGCGGCATCATCAGCTGCAGCTGTTTGGCCATGAACCCGAATTTGTACAGGTAATTCAGATTCCCTTCGGTCATCACATCATGCCGCAGCATGGAGCCCAGGATATCCTGCCTGGGGGACATGATGAAATTGAGCAGCGTCCTGCCGTTGCGGAAGGTAATGGTGATATCCGGCCTGTCGATCTTTTTTTCCACCACCTCCATCCTGTTGTCATGGAAAAGGGCGGCAACCGTCACCTCGCCGTCCTTGCTGCAGAACTGGTAGCGTCCCTCGAAATTTTTGATATTGCTCCGGTATCCGTCATGAAAGGTAAACATGAGCCCCATGAGGTTCAGCAGGGTCTGCAGAAATTCTTCCGCCGTCTCGGAGGCAAAACTGTTGTTCAGCTTCTCCCCCAGCTTCTTCAGGGTCTGCTCGGTGATCAGGTCAAGCATGATTATTCCCCTCCCTTTTCCGCGGGGCACGCCACCGCGCGGCCATTTGCCAGATCATACATGGTGCGGGTGATCAGCTCCTCTTTCATCAGTTCGTTGAGGTCCTTGAAATAGGCGGAGTAACCGGACACCCGCACCATCAGTTCCGGATACTTATCCGGGTACTTTTTGGCATCCTGCAGCATCTCGTAGGTCATGATGTTGAACTGCACCTGCTGGCCCCCGGCCCGGAAATAGGCCTCGATGGTCTGGGCGAAGCGGTCGGTCATCTGTGCCATATCATTTTCCGGACTGTATTTGATGTTCAGGGCCCAGCAGCCCGGCACGCATTCGCCGCCCAGCTCCGCCACGGCATTGAGGCAGGCCGTCAGTTCCGGGGCCGCGCCGGAGACCGGGGTGATGCCGCTGGCAAAGAGTTCGCCTGCCTTGCGGCCATGGGGCAGGGCGCCGGTGATGCCGCCGAGTCCCGCGTGGTTGGTCATGGTCCAGTAGGCGGGCCGATACGGGCCGCCGCGGTAATTGGTGTGGGATTGATAGAGGTCGAAAAGATGGCGGACGATATTGCGGGCGTTCTTGCGGGCGATGGGATGCTCCGTGCCGTATTTGGGCGCCCGGTTTTGCAGAAAAAGCCGCATCTTCTCCCCTGCCGGCCCGGCGAAATTGCTTTTCACCATCTGCAGCAGCTCGGCAAACCCATATTTTTTGTCGATGAACACCGTCTGTTCTATGGCGTTCAGGGCATCGACCACATCGGCAAAGGCGATGTGGGTGGCCCCGGAGGAATTATAAAGGGAGCCGCCCCGGATCAGGTCCCGGCCCTTGTCCATGGGGCCTGTGAAGAAGGCGGACAGCAGCGGCGACGGCATCATCTGCTGGTGCACCGCACCCATTGCTTCATTGAGCTCGATGGCCTGTTCGATCAGCCAGTCGAGCTGGGTCTTGAACACCTCCCAGAATTGTTCGAAGCTCTGCAGCGTTGCCGGGTCGGGGGTGGCCGGGCCGATCTGCTCCTCGCCGGTGATCGGCCTTTTGCCCTGGAAGAGGGCCATCTCCAGGGGCGCGGCCAGGTTCAGCATAATGGAGCTGGAGGCCGGGTAGTCCCGGCCGCTGCTGGCCAGTTCCACGCAGCCGATGACCGCATAGTCCCGGGCATGGGCCAGGCTTTCGCCCTGGCCGGTCAAGGCCATGATGTTGGCCTTGTCGTTAAAAAAGGCCGGCACCGCCCTGGTGCTCAAGATCACCTCCGATACCCGGCGACAGTACTCCGGACTGTTTATTTCATAATCATAGCGGGCATTGACATTGGGGTCGCGGATGCGCAGGAGCTCGGTGACCCGCAGCATGATATAGGTCAGGTCGTTCACCGCATCCCTGCCGTCCGCGTCAACGCCGCCCAGGGTGATGGCCGGCACCGTGCCCGCGCCGCCGAACATCTCTTCCGAGGCCTCCGGCACCATGGTGACATTGTCGGCGATTTTCAGCCACAGGCAGCCGATCAGCTCGACGGCGCCCCCGATATCCAGCCGGCCCGCCTCCATGTCCCGCTTATAGTAGGGGTAGAGAAGCTGATCAAGCCGGCCGGGGCTCATGGCCATGTTGATATTTTCGGCGTGTATCCCCACCTGGCAGATCCAGATGGCATTGACCGCCTCCCGGAAGGTGGCGGCAGGCCGGGCCGGCACCCGCCGGCAGATCCCGGCCATGTCGAGGAGTTCCCGGCGGGCTGCCGGGTCATGCTCGGCTGCGGCCAGCCTTTCCGCCTCTGCGGCCAGATGTTCGGCATATTCCATGATGCCCTGCAGGGAGATCTGCACGGCCCGGTAAAAATCGGCCTGCCGGTTGCCCTCGTCGCTGGCATGGGCCACGGCCGCCGCTTCGCGTTCCGCCGCCATGCTGATCAGGCCGGACAGTCCATGCTCCAGCATGGATGCGTAGGTGGGCACGGCGTGGGAAATACAGCCGGCCTTGGCGGCGATAAAGAACACGAGGCTTTCAAAAAGCTTCAGGCACCGGGCATTGCCGATCCGCTTACGGGTCAATTCCAGGACGTTTTTATCCATCCAGAAGGGGAAAATCTCCAGGTTCAGCTCCCTGGCCTCCTCCGGGGTCAGCTTCTGCGGATTTTTGGCCCGGCTGCTGACCGTTTCAAGCTCCGGCCACAGGGTCAGGGCGAAAAACTCCGGGAAAAGCGGGGCGCCCAGTGCTTTAGAGGTTGTGCTGCCGGCCAGCAGATTGCGGTCGTGAAATACCGGTTTCTTGCGTTGCAGAAAGTAGTTGACCTTCCTGGCCTGCCGCACCTCCGGCGCGTCGGCTGGGTCATCGTGATGCCTTAGATATTCGGTAATGTATCTGGCCCGCTCGATACAGATTTCCGGTTGCCGGGCAAAAGAGAGACGACGCAGCTCCGTAAGCCTGGGCAGGCTCTCCAGGGTGAAATCCTTCAGCGTCATGTCATGCAAGGTAATATTCGTCATTTCTGCCTCCTGCTTTCTTTCACATTCAAGTGCGGTGCGCGAACCGCCCCTGTTGTGCCCACCAGGCGGACATGAAACCCGCCCTTACTTGCCTCTTGCCTCTTGCCTCTTGCCTCTTGCCTGCCGCTCTGCAAACCATGAAAACATCAATCATGCCTGATTTTTTTGCCAGGCTGGGCGGAAAAATTTGTCTCCCCTTGATATTTATGATATTTATGATGGAACATGATCATGATGAAGCGCATCTTAAAAGTTGTGTAACCAAAAAAACCAATTTTTCCCCGCGCAGAATATGAAAATACACAATCTGCTGTCTCTCCTTGCCGCTCTTCTTGCCTTTTTTTCCTCTTCTCCTCCCGTGTCAGCCGAGCTGCCGAGCAGCCAGACTTCAATCGCCGTCTGCCAGCGGGTGGCGCCCTCGCTTGCCATGGAGCTCAGCCGCCTGGGTGTTGAACTGGGCAGCCCGATCTTTATCAGGATTTTCAAGGAATCGCAGGAACTTGAAGTGTGGGTGCAGGCGGATGAGGGATACAGGCTTTTTAAGACGTACGACATTTGCTATTTTTCCGGCGACTTAGGACCTAAAACCAGGGAGGGCGACAGACAGAGCCCGGAAGGATTTTATACTGTCAACGAACACCAGTTGAACCCGAACAGCCGCTATCATCTCTCCTTTGACATCGGCTACCCGAACGCCTATGACAAAAGGCTCGGCCGCACCGGCAGCGCCCTGATGATTCACGGGGACTGCATTTCGGTCGGCTGCTTCGCCATGACGGACAGCCGGATCGAAGAAATCTACACCCTGGCCGAGGAGGCGCTGCGCAATGGCCAGCGTTTTTTCCGGGTCCACATATTCCCCTTTAAAATGACGGCGGCGAATATGAAAAAACATAAAAATTCCAAATGGATCAGCTTCTGGAAAAATCTGAAGGAAGGGTATGACTATTTTGAGAAGACCAATATGCCCCCCCAAATTACCGTGGCCGGGAAAAAGTATATCGTTGAACCGGACTACACGGCAACAGTGGCGGAACAGCGGCGGCCGGCAAAGGTTTTCAATTGAAATGCTACAACGTCCGCGGTTGAACGCCTGAAGGGGTTGCGGTACTTTGTAACCACCTCAAGCAATTATCAATATTACTCCTCATAGAACCTGGACCAGCATTTTCTTTTCCCGAGAATCTTATAGAGGATGGCCGGCAGTTCGCCGGGCAGCTGGTAGTCTTTGTCCGGGTCCTCCAGAAATGCGAAGGCGGCGCGCCGATCCATCTCCTTCCAGCTGATATTTCCCCCTTCCGTGGCGACCGTTTCAAACAAAAACCAGTTATAGAGATTGTTGATCCCGGTTTTCCCGGCCCCGAGGCTGGCCAGCATATCGACCTTGTTGCAGAATATTTCAGTAAGGTCCGCGTAGATTTTTATGCCGCCGCATGCCCCGATACTGATAAACCGCTGCTTGGCCGCCAGCTCTTCATAGCTGACTATTTCCTGTTCCACCAGGTGCTGCAGCGGCCCGAGGATATGGTCATTGAGCCAGTAGCTGTGGCCGCGGGGCGCATACATTTCATGGCCGTCCCGGATAAACTGCGCCAGCAGCTGCTGCTGGGTTTCGCGGTCATGATAATGCGGCCGTCATCATCGCCGTGAAATACGGACAGCCCGCTCAACACCCCGTCTTGCCGCCATTCCGCAAAGGGGGTTTTGCCATATTTCGCCAGCGGCGGCGAGTCGTACTGGGCCAGCACCTCATTGATACGCGCCGCATTTTCCACACCCAATATTTTCGGCTTTCCTTCCAGATAATATTGCAGGATCGTTCTGACCAGTCTGGCGAAAATGGTCGGGTTTCGCGCCCGGAAAATCATGCGGTCGATCAGAAAACTGCGGGTGGCCGGCAGGATGCCGTCAAGAAGTTTTTCAAATGTTGCGGCAAAGAGCACCAGATTGTTCTCATCCTTGAACGCCGAGGCCAGCACCAGGCCAATGACAGCTTCCTGGCCCGCGGCATCGGCAGGGAGAAACATGGCCAGCCTGGCCTTCAGCGCCAGGCTGGAGACAAAGTTTGCCACATGCATATTTTCCGGATCAATATCCTGCATGAACCTGAGCAGGCTGCCGCCATAGGCCGCCGCGATTCTTTTATGCAGTTCCGAAATCAGGATGAGGCGAAAAGAACTGTCATAGAGCACCGACACCCTGGTCATCAGCACATAGATGTTTGCGGTGCTGAGCCGTCTGGCTGTTTCCATGCGGGCAAAAGAGGTCGCCTGCCGCAGGGTGGCGATCGCCGCCCCCTTTTCCCCGTTTTTCGCCTGGCCGGCAAATCTGGCCTCAAACCTGCTTCTGGTTTCCGGCGGGAACCGGGTGAAAAATGTGCCCAGTTTGCCAAATGAATAGGAGGCGAGCTGCGCATCGGAAATTTCATCGCCGTCGCTGTTGGTGACCGAGTGCAGATTGTTGATCGCCCGGACAACATGGTCCGAGGCATTGAGATAGGCTTGCTGCAGCAGCGTCTTTTTGGCGGCCGGCAGCAGCTGATAGTCGGCGTCATGGTCGGTGGGCGGTTTGCTGAAATAACCGGTCAGCCACGTATGCGCCTCCGGGCCGGTCATGCCGTCCAGGGCGAGCAGCGCCTTTACATTGACGATGTTTTCAGGAACGATGCGGCTGATCGCGGCCATGTTGATGAGCGCCTGCTGGACGGTGATGGCCGCGATCCTGCTGTTCGCCTCGGCGGCCCAGCTCTGATCAACCGAAAAGCGGCTGATACTGAGCAGTCCCTCACGTACCGTGTCCGCCGAATGGCCGCTTATCTCAAAAAAGGACTTGGCCGCCCAGCGGGCCGGGTCATGCATCGTGCGCAGCATCCGGATGGCGGTCAAGGCCTGATCAGGGGCCAGGGGAGTGATGCGGCAGAGACTAACCCCGGCCCAGACGGATACGTAATCCAGCTCCTTCATCTCCTGCAGGGCCTGCAGGGCAATGGCCACGGTTACCCCTTCCAGGGTGCAGAATTGCTCGAAAAGCTGAAGATGCTCATAGTTGATCGGTTCCCCCGCCATTCCGGGCAGGAGCCGCAGGGCCTCGGCAGCCGTGATATCGGGCAGGCCGCACAACGCCCTGAAAACCCTCATGTTGGTATAATCGAGGGTTTTCACCATTTCCCTGCTGCTTTCCAGCTGTTCCGCCGTTATTCCCGCCACCCGGCTCAATGCATCCAGGGTCCGTTCCACAGTGGCGCCGCCGGCCCTGGCCGGAGAGACAAAAACGAGGAGCAGGGCAACGGCGCAGAGCACTCCCGCCGCGCGCTGCACGGCCCGGCGCTTCATCCGGCAATGGCTGATGGCCGGTGGCTCATGGCCCCTGGCTGCTGGCGCATGGCTGCTGGAAATCCGCAATCCGCAATCCGAAATCCGCAATTTCCTCCCCCCGTGACAATTTGCCACATTTCTTTTTTTCTGAAAAAAGAGAATTACTACCAAAAATAAATGAAATGACAAGGGATAATTTCTGATGATCGAACGAAGAACGAGCCAGCGCTTCAAACTGAATGAGGACAATTTCGTTATCCATGCGCGCAACGTCGGGAAAATCGAAGATATCAGCCTGGGCGGCTTATGCTGCACCTGCATCAACGTTGATCTTGATCCTGCGGCAGAGAATAAAATCGAAATAAGATGTCCGCATGCCCGTATACACCTTGCGAATATCGGCATGCAAATCCGGGAAACAACGGTAACAGGCGGGGCTTCAATCTTTAATGTGTTTACGCGGAGATGTCATATAAAATTTCAGGGGCTGACAGGGGATCAGCTGCAGTTGGTCCACAGTCTGATTATGCACAATGTAACAGGCAAGGGCGACTATCCGGCAGGGACGCGGGAATTGCGGGCCGGCAACATCTGACCCCTTTCCGCCGTTCCGCCATCCCTTGCCTTCCCGTTTGCCGGCGGCAGGTATCCTTCACTTCAATATCGTAACTTCCCTCCGGGATACCTGCCGCCGGCGTTGTTTCTGCCCGGTCAGGGCAACAGGTGCAGCAGGCGCATGGAATCCGCCATATTTTTCCTGGACGCCTTTTTCCCTTTTTCCTTTTTCCGGCCTGCCGCCCCGGGGTTGCCGGCTGATTTTCTGTCATAGGCCGGTTTCTCCCTCTGCCTTTTCGGCAGCGGTCTCTCCGCTGCTGCGGCCATAACCTCAATCGCCACATCCTTGCCGTTCATCATCAGATGGGCAAAGGCTTTGAGCACTTGGGGGGCAAATCTGGTTTCCGCCTCCAGGATTGAGGTAAAGTTCATCACTTCAATCTTGCCGATCCTGATGCGGCCGATATCCGTATTGTCATTGATATGGCCGATCAGCCGGGCCGGGTGCACCCCGTCCTTCTTACCCACATTGATGAGAAAACGGGTAAACTTCTCTTCATTGGCAAAGCGCGGGGATTTGCCCTCTTTGACTTGTCTGGGTTCCGGCTTTTTCTCCCGGTCCGACATATTCAAATCAGGGGCGTTCCGATACACTTCCAGGAACCGGTTAAACTCGATGGAAAAAAACCGTTTGATCAGCTCTTCCCGGTCAAGGTCTGCCAGTTCGGCGGTAATGGCGGCAAAAAAAGGATTCAGCTGCTCATGGGCAACATCCACATTTTTTACCGTATCGGCCAGACGGAGCAGCTGTGTTCTGCAGATCTCATGCCCGGACGGAATTCGGCCCTGCTCAAATGTCCTCTTGAGAATCTTTTCAATTTCCCGGATCTTGTATTTTTCCCGCAAATGGATGATGGCGATGGAGGTTCCCGCTTTGCCGGCCCGGCCCGTGCGGCCGCTCCGGTGCGTATAATTTGCGATCTCATCCGGCAGATTGTAGTTGATCCCATGGGTCAGGTCGGTCACATCCAGACCGCGGGCCGCCACATCGGTCGCCACCAGCAGCTGCAGGTTCTTGTTGCGGAACTTGTTCATCACCTGGTCCCGCTGACTCTGCGACAGGTCGCCATGCAGGGCATCGGCCCCGTACCCGCTCTGGATCAGGTTCCCGGCAACCTCATTTGTTTCCTGCCGGGTCCGACAGAAGACGATGGCATACATATCAGGGTTCATGTCAACGATGCGCCGCAGGGCCAGGAACCTGTCCCGCGCCTGCACCATGTAATAGATGTGGCGGATGTTTTCCGAACCGGCATTACGCTGGCCGATGGTGATCTCCAGCGGGTTTTTCATGTACTTGCTGGCGATGGTCGCCACCCCCTTCGGCATGGTCGCGGAAAAGAGCAGCGTATTTTTGCTTTCCGGCGTGTTCGCCAGAATGGCATTGAGTTCATCCTGGAAGCCCATCTGCAGCATCTCATCCGCTTCATCAAGCACGACCAGGCGGATAGCGGAGATATCCACCGCCCCCCGGCGGATCAGGTCATGCAGCCTGCCGGGAGTGGCCACGACAATATGGGCGCCGCTGCGCAGCGCCTTGATCTGTCCGTCAATAGCGGCCCCGCCATAGACCGCCACAACATGTAAGCCGGTGGTATAGCGGGCAAGATCGTTAATGTCCCGGGCCACCTGCACGCACAGCTCTCTGGTGGGGCATAAGACCAGGGCCTGGGTCTGCCGGCAGCGAACATCGGTGAGCTGAATGAGCGGGATGGCAAAGGCCGCGGTCTTGCCGGTGCCTGTCTGGGCCAGGCCGACCAGATCCGCCTGCCCGTTCAGCACCAGGGGAATCACCTGTTCCTGCACGGTGGTGGGATCAACGAAGCCGAGTTCCCCGATCGCTTTCAGAATATTGTCCTGGACGCCTATTTCTGCGAATGTAGCCATTTTTTTTCTTCTATTATTTGGAGTAAATGATGGCAGGGCAAAAAAAATTCCGCCGCTGCTTAAAAACCCCGCCGGAGAGCGGGGCGGATTGGTGACAGTTACCGCATCCCTCTTTTTCTCAACCTTGCTGCATGACTCTTGAAAAGACGGGCTGCAGGGAAGCCATTGAAGGGGGCTGCAAACCTGGCCCGAGACAAAAAAACCGCACGGCCTCATGGATGAGGATTGTGCGGTTACCTTTGTTTGTATCGGTACACTACAAATAGTCACAGCCCAATGGAGAATCCTTCACATACCACACCTGCGCCAAAAAGCAAAGGTTTTTTCCGCCCCGGCCACGAAGAGTGCCCCCATGGATCATTTGCGCACAGCACATGGGGGTTTTTACCTATCTCCCCCTATCTTTTGCTTGACCGCCCGCCTCCCCCACTTTACAATAAAAAGGGAAAAATTCTTATTCCCACAATAATGCCGGCAGAGGAGAAAAGAATGAAAAGCTTGATGAAGAAAACGATCCAAACAGGGCTTGCTTTTGGCTTGCTCGTCTCTCTGGGCGCAGCAGAAGCGGCCCATGCCGCCGTCAAAAGCCATGAATACGGCAACGTGCTCATCAGCCAGGCCGGCCGGAAGAACAACACCCTGCCCGTCACCTTCCGCCACTGGTCGCACCGCGGCAAATACACCTGCCGGCTCTGCCACGTTGATCTCGAGTTTTCCCAGCTGGCCAATGGCACCGGCATCACGGAAGATGACAACAAAAACGGCATGTACTGCGGCGCCTGCCATAACGGCAAGGAGGCCTTTGCCCTTGAGACCTGCACCAGATGCCACCCCAAGGACGCGCAGCATGAGCAGGAGCTGGAGCAGCAGGCCAAACGCGAATTCCAGGCCCTGAAAAAAACCTTGCCGCCTTCCACCTATGGCAACAAAATTGACTGGATGAAGGCCGAAGAAGACGGCATCATCACTCCAAAGGATTTTCTGCAGGGCGTCAGCCTGCGCCGCAGCGACAAGATGGTCAACACCCGGGAGGAACCGCGCACCCCGGCTTTACCGGGTCTGCCGAACATCATTTTTTCCCACGCCAAACATGTGGTCTGGAACGGCTGCGGCATGTGCCATCCGGACACCTTCGCCCTGGAAAGCGGGAAAACCAACATCACCATGAAGGAGATCACCGAAGGGAAATTCTGCGGACGCTGCCACGGCACCATCGCCTTTGCCCTCAATGACTGCACCCGCTGCCATTCAAAACCGGTTTTAAACCCCGGACCATGAACCGCATGCATTGGCCGGCACATTTTCCCGCCCTGGCCGGGCCCCTCATGCTGCTCTGCCTGGCACTGGCCGGGTGCGGGGACAACTTCGACCGCTTTCTCGCCCAGAAAGAGCTGGCGGGACCGGCCAATCCGGTCTTTCAGAAAAAATACTCCACCGACTCCCTGCCCCGCTCCGAACTGGACCAGCTGCTGGATATGGCGCTCTACAAAGGACCGCCCGAACAGTATGGGGATATTGTGCTGCGCGACCGCAGCGACAGGCACCGCATGGATCCGGTAGTCTTTTCCCACCGGATCCACCGGAGCAGGTTCACCTGCCGGGTCTGCCACATCGAGCTTGAATTCAGCATGAAAAAGGGGGGCACAGGCATTACCAGACAGGAGTATCTGGACGGCCTCTATTGCGGGGCCTGCCACAACGGCGATATCGCCTTTTCCGTCAAGTACTCCTGCAATCTGTGCCATGTCAAGGTTGACAAACAGGGCCGCTACCCGGCCAAAAAAGACGCCATGCTGGGCGGCCGGAACCTGCCGCCGCTAGGTTACGGCGACGGCATCAACTGGGTGGAGGCGATCAAGAGCGGGGCCGTCACCCCCCGCAATTCCCTCACCGCGGAGCAGGCGCCGCAGTCCATGCCCCTGCCTTCCCATCTGCAACTGCCCCTGCGCTGGACCACCCGCTCGCCGCGCACCCTGGTGGTATTTTCCCATGAGTCGCACATCCTGTGGCTGGACTGCGCCAACTGCCATCCGGATCTTTTCTCCATCGCCCAGATGGGAACGGTGGAATTTGACAAACAGAAAAATCTGTATGGCATGTTCTGCGGCAGCTGCCATATGACCGTGGCTTTCCCCATGAACGGCTGCAGCCGCTGTCACCCTGACCAGAAAAACAGGATGTGAATCCGCAAGTTCGCGGCGATCAGGACTCCGCTCCCCGGTGCAAAGTCTGCTGCACCGCCTCGCCCAGCTGCAGCACGGTATACGGTTTGCGCA
>JACQYM010000150.1 GCA_016208225.1 Deltaproteobacteria bacterium
AATTTTTCCATCGCAAGGTTTATACCACCGGCTTCAGCCGGTCAGCTTCAGCTGCGAAGTGTGTTAGATATTTCCCATGTCGCAAGGAGCGGTATGGGTAACTCCCTCCCCTTCAAGGGGAGGGCAGGGGTGGGGATGGGGTTGAATTGGTCTCTCGGCGTTTGTAACCCATCCCCCTCCCAACCTCCAGTTCCATCGCTAACCCCAGCTACAGACTGTTCAGAGTTGTAACGGTTACTTCCTGCCGAACCCCTAATTTGCGCTATTCGTGCAGAACAATTTGCGGAGCGTCTGGATCAGCTGCAGGATGCGCGGATCATTAATGCGGTTATAGATGAAGTTCGCTTCCTTGCGGAAGGAAATGATGCCCTGGTTGCGTAAAATCGACAAATGCTGAGAAACATTGGCATTTGTTGTCTTTACTTCGCCGCGGATATCCCCCACGGTCATTTCCCGGTCCAGCAGCAGGCAGAGAATTTTCAGCCTGATGGGATGGGACATGGTTTTCAGAAGGGCGGCAATGGCGGCGATATGTTCGTTGTGCATTTGGTAACCAGTATTTAATTGTTTAATTAATTTAAATACTGTTTGCCCGCGCTTTTGTAAAGAGATTTCGTACCTGTCCAGTCGGCTGGCGAGGTGAGCCATGGCCGGGATCAGAGACTCCCGCGGGGCTGCGCATTACGAGTTCAACTGAGGGGCTTAGAAATTATAAAAATACCGTTTATCTGTGTCGTCATGCCAGCATGTTGTTTCTATGAAAGTCACTTTTCTGTCTTGTTGAGCAGACAGGGGACGTAGGAGCGGGCCTTGCCCGCGATAGAGATCGCCGCAATGCAGGTCGCGGGCAAGGCCCGCTCCTACGACACGAGACTTTCATTGTCCGTTGTTCCCGCTTGCGGAGATGCCGGTTAGCTGGCATCCAGCAGAGGATGTGGATTCCGGCTAAAAACATCCCCGTCAAGCGGGGACTGAACTGAGCCCCCGTCAAGCGGGGACTGAACTGAGTGCCGGAATGACGGACGTTTCGAGACTCGGTAAATGGTATATCAACAATTACTGAGTCCCTTATATGCTCAGGCATACTTCGCAATCCAGGCCAAGTTGCAGCTCCAGGGCGGCATTCCCCCGGCAGAGTCCTATTTCCAGCAGGTTGCGGCTGTTAAAAAGGGCAACCGGTGCGCCGGGGCCTGCCGCATTGTAGGCAGGGGAAATACCTCTGATCGTCAGGGGGCCGATGACCACCCGCAGGTTATGGAAGTTGCCTGAACAGAGGCGGCCGGCGCTTTCCCGGTCGATGTTGGTAATAAGATTGCCGAAGTGATCAATGTCCGATACGGCGCCGTGCAGTGTATCGCCGTCCTGCCGGGGGGCGGGAAAGGGGAGGCGAACCAGCGAATGCGGGGCGATTTCATGGCCAACGGCGGCCGGCGGCAGACCGCAGGCCAGGTGGGCCGCCACCGGGGCAAAAATGTCCCGGCCATGGAAGGTGGTGCTGACCGGCTGCAGAAAGAGATCGCTGTTGTTCACCTCGTAAGCTCGGGTGCTCCGGGGCAGCAGCAGACTTGTCACCCCGTTGTCCGGGGCCAGGATGAGATGGTCCCCGATTTCCAGCAAAATGATGCGGCGGTCCGACCCGACACCGGGATCGACCACCACCACATGGATGGTGCCCCCCGGAAAATAGCCGTACGCGGCGGCAATGACCTGGGCCGCGTGCCGCACATCATGCGGCGCGATATTGTGGGTCAGATCGACCATGCGCGCCGCCGGGCATCTGCTGCAGATCACGCCTTTCATCACCCCGGCGAATTCGTCACGCAGTCCGAAATCAGTGGTCAATGTTATCAGCGGCGTCATAAAATCCCCCTCCAATCACTTGGTCAGCTGGCTGACGCCGACCAGCCGGATATTGTCCGGCAGGCCGGCCTGGTATTGCCGGAGCACGTCAAGCGTTGCCTGGTGCGGATGGCCGATACCGATGGCCGACCCTTTTTTCCGGGCCAGGTCGAACAGGGCATCAAGCTGTATCTTGATTTTCTGCGGTTCCTGGCTGTTGTCGAGAAAAACATCCCGCCGGGCCGTCTTGACCCCCATCTCCCTTGCCAGCGCAAAACCCGCGGAACGGGCGGAGGTGGCGCTGTCGATAAAAAAAAGATCATGCTGTCTGAGCAGCGCCAGACAGGCCTGCATGGCGGCCCGCTGTTCGGTGAAGCGGGAGCCCATGTGGTTGTTGACGCCCACGGCATGGGGAATGGCGGCAATATCCTCTTCCAGGGTCTGCCGGATTTCCCTGGTGTTCATGGCGGTAAACAGGGCGCCCTGACCGGGCACCCATTGGCTGTCCTGCGGTTCCATGGGCACATGGACCAGGATATCCCGTTTTTTGGCATGGGCAAGGGCAAGCTGGGCCGCGGTGTGCGGGCCAAAGGGAAGAAAGGCAAAGGAGAGGTTCAGGTCAAGGCCGATCAGTTCAACGCATACCTTGTCCTTGAATCCCATGTCGTCAATGATAATGCTCACCATGGGGCCGCTTGCCGGCGGGGGAGTTTTCCGGACGGATGGAGCGGCGGGCGGAACGGGTTCAGCATGGCTTTGGGGCGGTTTTTTTTTGGAAACGGCGCTGGGCGGCGGCGAGAGCCGCGGGGCGACGCCGGGCCGCAGAAAAAGAAGGTATGCCGTGGCGGCAACGCCGCCCAGGAGCAGGAGGAAAAGAAAAATCCACAGCGCAGCCCGCTTGCCGCCCTTTTTTTTCCGCACCGGTTTTTTTCTGGCCATTTTTCGTTGGTCTTATTGGTCTGACTGGTAACTTAATCCTGCTTGATCGAAATTTTGCCTGCCATCTTGCGATAGGATCGGGCCATGCCCGCGATAACGGTGTTTCCAATGCCGAAGGTCGCGGGCATGGCCCGCTCCTACCCCCGGGGACGTGTTCCTGGGTCTTCAATTGCGGTACGGCACGGCCGCAAAGTTGTTTAATAATAAATCGCCACCGCAGGCGAAATGGAGTGCTGATCGAGCTTGCTGGTCAGCCTTTGCAGTTGCTTTTGACCAGTCAGGCCAGTCAGGCCAATCAGACCAACTTATTTCTGCCGGGTCAGCACATACTGGGCCAGGCCGTTAAGCACCCTGCGGGCCGTGCACTCCGGGAAAACGGCCAGCGCCTCGAATGCCGCTTCGACCAGGGTTTCCGCCCCCTGCCGGGCATAGGCGAATCCCCCGTTTTTTTCAATGAGCAGCCGCACCTCATCCGTCTTTTCCGCCCGAAGGCCCGCCGGGCCTTTCAGCAGATGCATGATGAATTCGCACTCTTTCGGGTCGCAGTTCTGCAGGGCGTAAATAAGCGGCAGGGTCAGCTTGCCCTCAACGAAATCGTTGCCCACGGCCTTGCCCGTCTTCTCAGGGTCGCCCTGGTAATCGAGCAGATCGTCAACCACCTGGAAGGCAAGACCCAGGGCATCACCGTAAGTGCGCAAGGCCTGCTGGTGTTCGGCGTTTCCTTCGGCAAAACAGGCTCCAACCTCGCAGGCCGTGCGGATAAGGCAGCCTGTTTTGCCGCGCAGCACGGCAAAGTAATTCGTTTCGGAAAAATTCAGTTCCTGCACGGTCTGCATCTGCAGGAATTCGGCCTGGATCATGGCGGAGGTGGCGGCGCCGATGAGAGTAAGGGTATGCTGGCCGCCCAGGGTGCCTGCCAGGGTCATGGCCCGGGTGTGCAGAAAATCGCCGGCCAGGATGACCTGGGTATTATCCCAGACAATATTTGCCGCCGGTCTGCCCC
This sequence comes from Deltaproteobacteria bacterium, assembly GCA_016208225.1. Lineage (GTDB taxonomy): Bacteria > Desulfobacterota > Desulfobulbia > Desulfobulbales > SURF-16 > SURF-16. The sequence goes on from JACQYM010000150.1 coordinate 3,782, forward strand.
GCCGTTTGCCGGCGTTATCGATCACGTCATCATGCAGCAGGCTGGCCCCGTGGAGAAATTCGAAAACCATGGCCAGCCGGTACAGGTCGATCGGCGGCTGCAGTTCATCCTCTGCCGCCAGTCCTTCGGGCATGCGGGAAAAGGCGCACAGCCGCGCCGCTATGATGGTCAGCAGGGGACGGATCCGTTTGCCGCCGTTAAACAGGGCGTATTCGAGGATTTCCTGCAGTCTGGCATTGCCGCATTGCGCCGTCTCGCTGCGCATCGTTTCATTGATTGCGTCTATGTCAGGCTGCAGCAGGGAAAGAAGTTCGTTTTTGTTCATATTGTTCTCCATTCTCTCGGGGGATGGGCCATATGCATGCTGATCTTTCTTACGGGTTTGTCGGGGCGGTTCGCGAACCGCCCTTACGCAGGTTTTTCATGGAAAAAGGCGCGCACCTCGTCCATCGTTCGGATGACCGGGCTCTCCGGCAGGCTTTTCAAGAAAAGGCGGCCATAATGTTTCGTGAAAAGGCGGACGTCCAGGATGGCCAGCAGGCCCGAATCGGTGGCGGAGCGCATGAGCCGGCCAAGCCCCTGGCGGAGGGCGAGAATGGCCCGCGGTATCTGAAAGTCCACAAAAGGATTGCCTCCCTCTTCCTTTATTTTATTGATGCGCGCCATGATAACAGGATCACTCGGCACTTCAAAGGGAAGTTTGTCGATAATTACGCAGCTCAGGGTTTCGCCGGGCACATTCACCCCTTCCCAGAAGCTGGCCACGGCCAGCAGCACGGAATCCGTCTCCCGGCTGAAACGGTCCAGCAGCGTCTGTTTCGGGGCGCTGCCCTGCATGAAAACCGGATAGGGCAGCCGCTCCTCCAGGTAGTGATACAGGTATTGCATGGCTTTGATGCTGGTAAAGAGCACCAGGGCCCGGCCCCGGGAGGCGGTGAGGATTTCCAGGATGCAGTGCTGCAGTGCCTTGAAATAGGAAGGGGACGCCGGTTCGGGCATATCGGCGGGGATGAAAAGCCTGGTCCGGCCGGCATAGTCAAACGGTGAAGCAAGGCGCAGCGTGGCTGTGGTTGCCGGCAGCCCCAGCCGTTCGAAAAAATAGCTGAAGTTGCCGCCGGTGGAGAGCGTTGCCGAGGTGAATATGACGGTCCGCGCCTCGTGGAAAAAAGATTTTTGCAGCTCGGCGGCGATCTCGATGGGTGAGGCGGAAACGGCAACCGTCTTGTCCCGCCGCTCATACCAGTAAACCGAGGAACTGACGGGCTCGCCGGTGACGATGGAGAGATTTGCCGACAATTCCTGAACCCGGCGCTGCATACTGTTCCAGATCTCGCCGCGCTGCGTGGCGGACTCAAGCCTGGCGGCGAGTGCGGCCAGGGAATCGGCCAGCAGGAAACATTCTTCCTCCCAGTTGCCGATCTTTGCCGCCGCCTCACTCAAGGGGAAACGGCCCCTTTCCTCGGGAAATATTTTCAGGAAACGGATGGCCGCGGCGGCCAGCCCCCGGGCGGCGCCGGCAATGTGATCAAGGGATTTGTCGGTGCTGTTGTCCTGCACGGTTTTTTCAATATCCTGGGCCAGGTCAAGCAGCTGGAAGTGGCTGATGCTGGTGCCGAAATAGCGGGTGGCGATATTTTCGATATGATGGGCCTCATCGAAAATAACGGACTCGTACCGGGGGAGGACTTCGGCAAACCCGAAACGGCGCAGGGCCAGATCGGAAAAGAACAAGTGATGATT
>JACQYM010000017.1 GCA_016208225.1 Deltaproteobacteria bacterium
AGGATAACCCGCTTTTGGCCCAACACTTTGTCAAAAAAATAACCGCGCATACCGGCAAGGAAATCCGCGGTTTTGCCCCGGCCGCCATGAAATTGCTGATGGAGGCATCCTGGCCCGGCAACATCCGCCAGCTGCAGAATGTGTTGGAACAGGCGGTCGCCCTTTCCCCCTCCCCCCTGATCACCGTGCATCTGCTTACCGATGCCTTGAAGCAGAAAACGAAAAAGATCCTGCCCTTTGCCGAAGCACGCCGCATCTTTGAACAGGAATATCTGGTGCAGTTGCTGCAGGCCACCCAGGGAAACGTCACCGAGGCCGCCCGCCAGGCCAAACGCAACCGCACGGATTTCTACAAGCTGCTCAACCGCCATCATATCGTGCCGAGCCTGTTTAAAGCCCCGTAAGTTTTGTTGGGTTACGCTTCGCTAACCCAACCTACGGACTTTGCGATCAAGGAAAAGGTTTGGCGTTTCTCGGCCGCGTAGGAGCGGGCCTTGCCCGCGATAGCAACTCCTAACCTTCGCAGGTTGGGTTAGGCCGTTGTTTGGCCGTAACCCAACACCAACGCCGCCTTGGGCGTTGGGTTACGCTTCGCTAACCCAACCTACGGCCGCACGTCTTCCACAACCCGATAATTTAACACGATTTAAACTTGATACAATCAGGACACTTCAAGTAATATAGGCAAATTAAACACTTTTTTATAACTGTCCGGCCGTCCGGAGCGGGCCATGCCCGCGAACAAACACTTCCCCCTCAACTTTAGCGCACTTTAAGGCATTTCAGGCATTTTAGGCACTTCCTATGAACGACTATTCCGAAAGCCTGCTGGTCCATTTCCGGCGCAGCGAAGCATTGAAACAGGAGGCCCTGGCCCTCCCCTCCTTTGACTTGAATCTCCGGCAGCTCTGTGATATCGAGCTGCTGCTGAACCGTGCCTTCTACCCGCTGGACGGGTATCTGAACAGGGAAGACTATCAGAGCGTGTTGCAGCACATGCGCCTTACCGACAATACGGTATGGCCCATACCCATCTGCCTTGACGTGCCTGACAAACTCGCCGCTGCCCTGCAGCCGGGAGAAAAACTTGCCTTGAATGACCAGGAAGGCTTTCTGCTGGCCATCCTGACCATCTCCGACATCTGGCAGCCGGACAAAAGGCTGGAAGCGGCCGCGATCTTCGGCACCGACGATGCGGCCCTGCATCCGGGGGTGAAGAATCTCTATGAAAATATCAACGGCTGGTATATCGGCGGCACCCTGGCCGGCATCAGTTTCCCCATTCACTATGATTTCAAGGATATCAGGCTGTCTCCGGCGGAGAGCCATCGCCATTTCTCCTTGAACGGCTGGCGCCATGTCATCGGTTTTCACACCGACGCCTATCTCCACTGCGCCCACAAGGAGATGATTTTAAAGGCGGCGCGGGAGGCCGGCGCCAACATTTTTCTGCAGCCGGTCGCCGGGCTTGATCATCCCGGCAATCTTGATCACTACACCCATGTCCGCTGCTATCAGGAGTTTATCAAAAAATTTCCGAAAAACATGATCAGTCTCGGGCTTATGCCCCTCGCCAGCCGCTGGGCCGGGCCAAAAGAGGCACTCTGGCAGGCGATCATCAAAAGAAATTTCGGTTGTACCCACTTTCTGGTGGCGGATGACCACGGCGATCCCTTTGCCAGCCGCTTGGACAAAGAAAATTTTTATCCGGCCGGCGAGGCGCAGAAACTTGTCAAACAGTATGAAGCCGAGATCGGCATCAGGATGGTTGCCGAGGAAAAAATGGTCTATGTTGAGGATCAGGCCCAATATGTCCCCCTGCACGCGGTGCGGGATGATATGAAGGTGAAAACCATCTCCTCCAGCGAATTGCAGCGCCGTTTGGAAAACGGCCTGGAAATCCCGGACTGGTTTTCCTACCCTGATGTCGTCTCCGAATTGCGACGAGCTTTTCCCCCGCGCTCGAAACAGGGATTCACCATTTTTATTACCGGGCTGTCCGGTTCGGGCAAATCCACCCTGGCCAAGGTGCTGATGGTAAAATTTCTCGAAATGCGGGACCGGCCGGTTACCCTGCTTGATGGTGATATTGTTCGTAAAAATCTGTCCAGCGAACTGAATTTTTCCAAAGAGCACCGGCATCTCAACATTACCAGAATCGGCTTTGTGGCCAGCGAAATCACCAAAAACGGCGGCATCGCCCTGTGCGCCCCCATTGCCCCCTACCAGGAATCGCGCCAGGCGAACCGGGAGCTGATCAGCAAATGCGGCGGCTACATTGAAGTCTATATGGCGACCCCGCTGCAGGTATGCGAGCAGCGGGACCGCAAAGGACTTTATGCCAAGGCCCGGGCCGGAAAAATTCCGGGGTTCACCGGAGTTTCCGACCCCTATACCCCGCCGGTCAACCCGGAGATCACCATTGACACCAGTGAAATGACCCCGGCAGAAGCGGCCCAGGAAGTTTTACTGTACCTGGAAGAAAAGGGATACATCCGTTAGGATGTCGCCGGAAGCTGACACAATTATTGGTCACCGATCCACCGAAAACGTTTACAATCTCAACTTCCCATTTCAGCCGCCTTCTCCCTTCCGTGCCCGAAAAAGGCTTGCAAATCCGGCTAATTTGGCCGGATGCACCACTTCGTTATCAGGCTTGAAAACTTGAGTGGCGGGATTTTTAACGTTTCCGGCCGAAGGCAAATTGCCAAAAAAAGTCAGAATACGTTGGCAAACAGCAACACCATTTTTCAGCCCAACACAGCTTTGCATCGGAATACATTGCCGACAGAGTCCATCTCACCATTTCTCACATCAAACCGGTGCTGTTTTCTTTTTAATCACTTGCATTTTCTTTTACCGCGCCATACGGCATAAAAAATGCTTGGTAGGTGAGGCAGTGTCGATTTTTTCCCCATCGTTCAGGTAAATCTTGCTTACCTTATTTGCCAACTCTTTATAACTATTAGTCTTTTGGGTTTCAACGGAATGAGATCATTTTTAAAATTTGCCCTGTCGAGGATGCTTCATTTTTCCCGCTCCCAAATCTTTTCCCATGCATTCTATCCCCCCGGAAAGATTATTTTTTTACCGCTTCTCCTTTTTGCGTTCCTTACGGCATTTTTCTGTGCGCCGCCTGAAAGCCGGGCCGTGACCTTGACCTGGGCCGCCAATGATCCGATCGAAAATGTCACGGGCTACCGGATTCATTACGGTTTCGCATCCAGAGTGTACAGCGGATCCAAGGATGTGGGCAATGTCACATCCTATGAGCTGGAATATATCATTCCCACTCTCGAAGAGGGGAAAACCTATTATCTCGCCGCCACCGCCTATTCGGACAGCGCGGAAAGCGATTATTCCGCCGAGGTCGTCTACACTTACACCGCGCCAGTGACCGTCACCGCCCCTGACACTGACGGGGACGGCATCAGCGATGGGGACGAGACCTATCTGTACGGCACCGATCCCGTCAGCTCGGACTCGGACGGGGACGGCATCAGTGACGGCGATGAACTGACGCTCTGGGCCCAGGACTGGGATGCGGATTACGACGCGGACAACCTGATCAATCTGCTTGATGATGATGCGGACGGGGACGGAATTGTCGATGGCGCGGACACTGACCCGGCAAATGTTGCCGCTCTTTTCACCACCGTGCAATACCCGGCCGGCGGCGGCGTGAAAGGGAGCGCCCTGATCAACGACAGCTGGCGGACGGTAAACTTCAACGCCGGCTTTACCTCTCCCGTGGTTATTGCCGGTCCGGCCTCATATACTGATATCACCCCCGGCGTTGTCCGCCTGCAGAATGTGACGGGCAACACTTTTGAGATCAAGTTTCAGGAATGGCAGTATCTGCTCGACCAGGGACTTGAGGCGCACGATTTTGAAGAAAACTCATATCTGGTCATCGAAGAAGGCGTGCACGTCATGGATGACGGTTCCATTTGGGAAGCGGGCAGCTTTGAACTTTCCGCTTCATCCACCACGGCATGGAAAACGATTGTTTTTTCCGCCCAGTTCCCGGTTGCCCCGTATGTATTTTTAACGATCCAGACAGCCAATGATCCCGAGCCGGTCATCGTAAGGGCAACCAAGGTAACTGCCACGCAATTCCTGGCAGCTCTATTTGAAGAGCAGGCGCTGCTGGACGGCCATGCCATTGAAAAAATCGGCTATCTTGCCATCTATGCCCCGACTGCGGCCGGCGAGTTAAACGGCGTGGACGGTGTTTATCGCTGCGCACTGAGCCAGACCAATTCCATCTTCGCGCCGATTCTCGGCCAGGACATCAGACTGCAGGAGGAGCAGTCCGCTGATGATGAAACCGGTCATCTGCTGGAAACGGTCAATGCCCTGCAGGTAGGCAGGACCTTTTTTGCCCAGGCAATCAGCTATCTCGGAGGCGATCCCTTCAGCATCAGGAAACGGCCATCCTTTTATTCAGCCGCCTCTTTTGACGCCTCCTGGTACACCGTGCCCGTGGCACAGGAGCTTGCGGACCCGGTGGTCATTGTCGGCCCGCCCTCATACAATGATGCCGACCCCGGTGTTCTCCGCCTGAGGAATGTAACCAGCGGCTCCTTTGATATCAAATTCCAGGAATGGTATTATCTGGTTGCGAAAGACGCCCGCGTCCATCAACTGGAAGACGCCTCCTGGCTGGTCATGGAACCGGGACGCTACCCCATGGCGGACGGCAGCATATGGGAAGTGGGCAGATTTAATATTAATGGCAACGCTCTCTGGTATAATGTGAATTTCAGCGCACCCTTTGCAGCAACCCCGGCTGTCTTTTTAACCATGCAGAGCTATAACGGCGGCAGTACCGTGACGGTGCGAGCCCGCAAAGTCACTTCCCAGGGCCTGGAGGCGGCGCTATTTGAAGAGGAAGCACTGATGACCAGCGGCCACGTGTACGAGACGATCGGCTACCTGGCCATCTACAGCCCGAATGGATCCGGCACGGTCACCATCGGGGACCAAAAAATCGGCTATGCAACAGGGATTGTGGCTGCAGACAGCAACTTTACCCCGGCAACATGGCAGGAAATCAAGATGGAAGAAGAACAGTCGCTTGATACCGAAACATCTCATATGGTTGAAACGTTGAATACCCTGACGATCAACAATGCCTTTTTCTGCCAGGAAATCAGCTCATTGGGCGTGGACACCGTGGCTGTCAGGTACAGAATCGTGGAATAGGATGAGGATGGCGCCGTATTGGCCACCTGCCAGAACAAAACTCCCGACGTAGGAGCGGGCTATGCCCGCGACAACCGTGTTTCGTTCTGTCAAAGAATTGCTCCTCCCCAAGGGGGAGGCTGGGAGGGGGATGGGGTCGCCATCCGATCATCAGCTACCCCATCCCCACCCTAACCCTCCCCTTGAAGGGGAGGGGACAACAGCCAACCCCCATATCCGCAGCCGGAAACAAAGAACTCCACGGCCGGAAACAACGAACTCCACAGGCGGAAACAACGGACAATGGCAGAGACTTCTTCAAGCTCCTCCCCTTTCAAGGGGGAGGCCGGGAGGGGGATGGGGTCGGTGCCTTCAGTCATCAGCTAACCCATCTGCCACAACATCTGTTGGGTTTCGCGAGGCTCAACCCAACCTACGAACTTGACACATGTTACTCTAAAGTATATTATTTATGAGTAACTTAATCAGGGGAAAGACTTGGAATTTATTAACAGAGAATATGAACTTGAGTTTTTACGAAAGATTTATCGGGAGGAGAAATCCCAGTTCATCGTTCTCTACGGCAAGAGGCGTGTCGGCAAAACCTCGTTAGTCAAGGAGTTCGCCCGGGGTGTACCACATGTCTATTTCCTGGCGGATAAAGCACCGGAAAAGGCCCAGCTGCAGTCTCTTTCGGAAAAAGTCGGCCTTCTCTATAATGACGAATTTCTGCTGTCGCGCGGTTTTGGCGCCTGGCATGAGTTCTTCCGCTACCTCAAGGGAAAAGGGAAGGTTGTCGTCATCATCGACGAATTCCCCTTCCTCATAGAAGCGAACCGGGCAGTCCCCTCTATATTTCAGAAGGGCTGGGATGAAGATCTGAAGGACTCCGGTATTTATCTCGTCCTGCTCGGCTCCAGCATCGGCATGATGGAATCCGAAGTTCTGGATTACAAATCCCCCCTGTTCGGCAGAAGGACTGGCCAGATGCTCGTGATTCCGCTCGACTTCTGGCATGCAAGGAGATTTTTCCCCGACAAACCCGATGACGAGTTCATGTACATGTTCGCCATGCTCGGCGGCACCCCTGCCTATCTCCTCCAGTTCGACCCAGCTGCCGACCTCTGGTCTAACATCCGGAACCGGATGCTGGTACCCGAAGCATATCTTTTCAGTGAACCGGAATTTATTCTGCGGGAAGAACTGCGAGAACCGCGCAACTACTTTGCCATCCTGCGTGCCATCTCCATGGGGAAAACCCGCGCCGGCGAGATCATCAATGAAACCGGTTTCGACAAGAATATGGTCGGGAAGTACCTATCTGTCCTGACCGACCTGAAGATCATCCAGAGAGAAGTGCCGATTACGGAAAAATCGTTTGAGAAGAGCAAAAAAGGAGTTTATCTTTTAGGAGACAATTTTTTCCGCTTCTGGTTTAGTTTCATCTTCCCCAACAAAAGCTTTATTGAGGAACGCGAACTCGATTATCTGATCGAGAATAAGATCAAACCACGCCTGGAAATTTTTACTTCCCAGACATTTGAGGCGGTTTGTCGCTCTTACGTTAAAAAAGGCTTTCTGGATCTTCTGAAGTTTAGCCAGGTGGGCCGCTGGTGGACAAAAGACGCGGAAATCGACATAGTCGGTTTGAATGAAGACGATAATTCAATCCTCTTTGGTGAAGTGAAATGGAGCGTCAACAAGGTAGGGATAGATATTCTGGCCGACCTGCAAAGGAAAACCGCCTTGCTTGATTGGGGGAAAAAGGGGAGAAAAGAATACTTCGCCCTGTTCAGCCGGAGCGGATTTACCGAGGAATTGAAGCAAACTGCTGCCGACAAAGGGATTCACCTCCTCACGCTCAAGGATGTTACGATGGCGGATTGAGGGTTTCGGATTACCACCACCCATAAGCCATGAGCCATCACCCATCAATCTTTTTTCTTTTACCATCACCCATGAGCCAGGAGCCATGAGCCACTATATCGCCCCCTTCCTCTTCAGCACCACCACCACCGTCTTCAACAGAATCTTCAGATCATCCGAAAAGCGCCACTGGTCGAGATAACGGCAGTCAAGCTCGACGATTTCATCAAAGTTGGTGATCTTGTTGCGGCCGGAAACCTGCCACAAACCTGTTAAGCCGGGTTTGGCCGAGATACGCCGCAGGTGCCACGGCTTATACTGCTCCACCTCGTCAAGCGTCGGCGGCCTGGTGCCCACCAGGCTCATCTCCCCTTTCAGCACATTGATAAACTGCGGAAATTCGTCAAGGGATGTCTTGCGCAGCCACTTGCCCACCTTGGTAATGCGGGGATCGTCTTCCAGCTTGAACATCACCCCCTCCATTTCATTGCGGTCCAGCAGCTCCTGCTTGCGCTGCTCGGCATCCTGATGCATGGAGCGGAACTTATAGAGATAAAAAATGCGGCCGTTCTGGCCCATGCGTTTCTGCTTGAAAATAACGGGACCGGGCGAATCAAGCTTGATGGCGATTGCCACCGCGGGGTAAATGCAAAGAAAAATCAGGGTGCCGATCAAACCGCCGACAATATCGAGAATTCTTTTATAGAGCAGGCCGGTGGCGTTGAAATTGGCGCTCTGAATGGTAAAAAAGGGTACACCCTGCAGCCGGTCAACGGAAAGGCCGTGCTGTCCAGGCTGCCAGAGGGCGGGCAGAATTCTGGCCGGTACCCCTGTCTGTTTGCAGTAATTGAGGTGCTTGGCCAGGTTGACCGTCCGGTCGCCGTCAATGGCAAACACCACTTCATCAATGGCCTGGGCGCGCAGCACCTCCGGCAAGTCATCAAGGGTGCCAAGGCTGTCGCTGCCGTTGCTCTTGTCAGACGCGGTCTTCAACCGCCCCACCACCTGGTGACCCCAGCTCACCTGGGAAGAAAGAAGATCGGATACCAGCCTCCCCCTGGTCATATTGCCGACCACCAGGATACGGCGCACATTAAACCCTTTGCCGGCAATATACTTGATGTAAATGCGGAGCAGGCTTTTCTGGCAGAACATCAGCGCAAAACTGAGCCAGGCAAAAAACAGGAGAAAGGAGCGCGGATAGTCCGGCGGTTCAAAGATGAACACAAAGCTTGCCAGCACGCCGAAATCGATCAGCACCGCATTCAGCATGGGCCAGAAAAGACTCCAGAACGAGGGATGCCGTTTGTCGCCATACAATCCCAGCCTGCCCATGGCATAGTTGTTGACGAACATCATCATCAGCACGGAAACAATGAAAACATTCTCGTTCATCCGCCAGATAACATCCGGCACATAATAGCTGACCAGATAGCGCGCCCAATAGCCGGCGGCGATGACGCTCACGGCATCAAGCATCATCCGGAAGGTGTTTAATATATAAACCTGCTGTTGAAACATGAAATACTCGAAGTCCTCTGGTTGATCAGTTGGGAATATAAACCGGCAGCAACGGCCACAGACCGTCGGCAATAAAATCGGTCAGCATCTTTTCCGCCTGGGTGAGATCCTGGCCGGGAGGCACCGTCAATTCCACCCGCACCAGGGCGCCGTCGGTCCGGCGCAGCCGGAAGGCATCCCACATCAGATACAGCTTGTTTTCCCAGGGGCTGACAATGACCCGGCCCCGTTCATAAAAGAAATAACTGGCCAGCATGCGCAGCTCCCCCTTCTGCAGCACCAGCAGGCCGATATCAATATCCCTGCCGGGGCTCACCGTGACCTTTCTGGTAGACGACTGTACCATTTCAAAGCCCCCGCCCAACAGGCATGACTGGGGCGCATGGGCCGTGTGCCTGGTCCCCTGGTATTCGTAATAGGGAATAAGCAGAAAGAGCTGATTGGCCTGGCCCGGCCTGGTAAAGGAGGCGTTTACGTAATCATCGGCCCAGAGCGCGTCGAGTATTTCCTTGGACAGATAGCTCCTGCGGCCCTGCCACCCCGCTATTTCCATGGGAAAAGCATCGAACTTCGTGCGCTCGGGGATGACCAGGGTACCGGCCATATTCTGCAGCGCCCAGCCGCTGCCGCCGAACAACGCGCAATAAAAGACGGTGATCAGCACGGCTACAGCCAGGGGAGCCGGCCTGCCGCCCCTATCCCGGCGAATTGCCGGCTGCCGGGCAGTGCCGATTTTCTGAATCAGCCTGGCAACGAGCAGCAGAATCGCGCCGGCCACAAGAAAGGCAATCACACCCTGGGCATCATGATACACGCCTTCGTTCAATTGCCCGTAGCCGTTTATGGCCAGCAACCCTGCAATAAATATGCGCATTGCATTGATGAAAATAGACAAAGGATAGACAAGAGCAACAAGCAAAACTTTCCGCCACAGGCCGAAAACAAAAAAATGGCCGACCAGCAGGGCCATCAAAAACATGGAAACAATGTAGCGCAGGCCGCTGCAGGCATCGACAACCTGCATCTTGGTTACGCCCAGATCCAGGATATTGCCGCTCTGCAGTACCGATATGCCAACGGCCCGCAGCATCTCCACGGAAAGAGAGCTGGCCGCCATCTTCATCTTGAAGGTGAGCACCTGGTTGACGTACGGCGGCATCGGCACGATAAACAACAGAATCAGGAGAGGGAAAGCGAGCAGCAGGCTGCGCCGCACACCATAGAGGGAGATGATCAGACTGGTGACGCAGCCCCACAGCCCCAGATAGAGCATGCTCTCAACAGAACCCAGTTCTCCGGCGATGATGAGCAGCACGGAAGCAAGGGCGGGCGCAAATCCCCACCAGCTCCAGTTGAATTCGCCGAACCGGAAATGGTCCTTTTTTTCCCAGCAGAGATAGAGAAAAACGGGGACGACAAGATAACAATAGCTGTTGTCATCATTGCTCCAGCGCATGGCAAGCTTCTCCACAATCGGCCAGTATCCAATGACAATACTGGCCAATACGGCGAGAAGCGGCAAAAGAAGAACCAAATAGTTTTTTTCAGAAGTGGATTTGACCATATTGAATTACTCGATCCTGTTGCTGGAATAAAAATTTTAAAATATCGGGAGTACCATGAAACATTGATTGCTTCGTATTTTTCGTAGGTTGGGTTAGCGAAGCGTAACCCAACGCCAAAGGCGCCTCATCAAACGCCCTTCAGACTGTCCAACTGTGCAGTTACAAATAAAACTCAACGCTCTGAGTTGAAATGATATGCTAAAATCACCTATAATTACAAGAAAAACGGCCTGCATCAGTCCGACCTGAGCGTTACGGCAAGGAGGAATCCTGTCTTGCCAAGCGGCCCTGAAGAAAATTGCCGGCAAACTTGGCATTGCATTATTGGAGGTGGAAGCATGAAGGCATACAATTATTCGGAGGCACGCAAGCACCTCTCCGAGGTGCTTGATATTGCCAAGAACGAAGAGGTGCTGATCAAACGCAGGGGGGAGAAGTTTTTTTCTGATGCACAAAAAAACCAATCAATCCCCTTTTGACATCCCCGGGATCACGACAAAAGCGACAACCGAGGATATCCTGGCCGCGGTTAAGGAATCACGTACACGTTCATAGTATCAGGCCGGTACAATTTGTAAATTGAATTGACAAATTGTACCGGCCTGCATCCAGCGCAGCACCTCTTTCAGCCTTTTCATTCCCCTATTTTGGGGGCTGTATGGTTTTCAAATAATCCACCAGGGAACGGCAACCACGTTGTCGGCCAGACGTCTGGGCTGCTCAATGGAACAAATCAACAGTCCATCGTGAATCCTTTCTTTCGGGAAACATTCCCGGAACGCTGCAAAACCACGCACATCTTTCAGGCTTGGATTACTTTTTGCCTTTATTTCAATAGGATAAAGGATACCGTTTATTTCCAGCACCAAATCAACCTCTGCCCCTGAATATGACCGGAAATGATATAAATTCGGAGACAGCGGCCATTTCTGCATATTTTTTATTATTTCCATGCAGACGTATGTTTCAAACAATCTTCCTTGCAGGGGATGATTCCCTATCACTTCCGGTGATGAAATTCTCTGCAGAAAACAGATGAAGCCGGTATCGGTAAAGAATCCTTTCCTTTTGCCGGCAATGTTTTTCACCGGATTCCTGGAAAACGCCGGTATACTCAGCCATTGATAGGTGGCTTCAGCAATTTCGGTCCAGGCCAGTGCTGTTTTCCGATCTACACCAAGTTCTCTGCCGATCTGGTTATAATTTATTTCCTGAGCGGAATAAGCGGCAAGCAGTCCGATAAAACTACCAAAAGTCTGCAGTGAGCCAATATTGGCAACCGTACGCACATCCCGCTCAATGTATGTCTGCAGGTATGACTGCCAGTATCCCGAAACCATATGATCAGGCAGTTCCATGACTCTGGGATGTCCGCCTCGCCATATCTGCGGGAAGACAGGCTTGCTGCTCAGATTCCAGGCCTGCAGGTCAACTTCTTGAC
>JACQYM010000018.1:0-1443 GCA_016208225.1 Deltaproteobacteria bacterium
GGGCCCTGCATCCGGGAGGCGATAAAATCATCGGCGCCGTGAAACAGGGGCTGCAGTTGACCGAGGAGCAGCTCCGCTCGACCCGCTTGGTTCTCTCCGAGTACGGCAATATGTCCTCGCCCACTGTTTTTTTTGTGCTGCAGGAGATCTCCCGGCTGGGTGTCGCCCAGGACGACTACTGCCTGATGGTTGCCTATGGCGCCGGGCTGTCGGCCCATGCCCTGCTGCTGCAGAAAACGGCGGAAGCAGGGCCGGTGTCGTGAGGAATTGCCGTTCGCAAGAGGGCCGGCCGGCCTGATTCCTGTCCCCGGAAAGGTCAGAATTTTTCCGGGGCCTCGTCAAGGCTATCCTGCAGGGAATGATAACTGTTAATAAATCCTTTTTTCACCTCATTCCAGGCATTGGCGGAGCTGTGCTTCATCCCCCCGTACCATTCGGCGATTTCGTTGCGTTTTTTCCGTAATTCCCGGAGGGTCTCCTGGCTTTTTTCCCGGCTTGCCTCGCTCATCTGCTGCCATTTCTCGCGGCTTTGTTTTTCCAGCTGGTCGATTTTTGCATCCATTTTATCCAGCAGCTCTTTGGCGTCGGCCATGACCTGTTCTTTCTTGTCAATGGAGTAGTCCTGGATGGCCTGCATGGTATCGTCCATCTCCTTTTTTGCCTCTCCCTGTTTCGTACCTTCATCCTTTCCCATCTGCTCCGCGGCATGGAGCAGCGTGCCGCCAGTCAGCAAGATGAATAAAACCAGTATGATTGACCAGAACATCACTTCCTGCTTCTGTTGCTTCGCCATTTTCGTCCTCCTTTTGTGGTAAACTTCCCGCTCGCTCTCCCGGACAACCAAAATCTGCCCGCACGCCATTGCCGATACATGGGATTCCGTCGCAGCGTAAATTTACAAGAAGCATGCCAGATTGTCTCATGTCTGTGAAGATGAACGGGGCATGCCATAAAGGGACCGCCGCAATTTTTATGGCGTTCAAGGAACCTTGTGGGCTGATTGTGCGTGTACGTAAGAGGCGGAAGGTAAATGAGAAGCAAAACCCGGCAAGCGGCGGGAATTGAAGCCTGCCGGACTGACAGGCGAAACTGGCAAGTGACAATGTTTGAGGTGATGCAATGGACGATGGCGTAATAGAAATCGGGAATTCCCCGATGGATATTGAACTGATACAGTCGGAAACGGTCTGGCAGGCGCTGACCATGCCCCTGGGCGAGCTGGCCAGAATGGTGGTGCGGCAGAGCTATATACAGGGTGTGCATGACACGGCCCTGCTGGACCGCTGCGAGCGGTATGATAAGTGCTCCTGCAGGGGCCAGGGCGATGATTGTGTGCTGGTGGATGGCGACCCGGATTACGCAGCTGGTTCAGGGGACTGAGCCGTTGTAACAAAATAATGTCCTTATCCGGCTGGTCAAAACGGCATAAAGAGCCGTAACGAA
>JACQYM010000018.1:1462-3606 GCA_016208225.1 Deltaproteobacteria bacterium
AATGGCTAGGGACTTAGAAATTTTAAAAATACCTTTTATCTGTGTCGTCATGCCAGCACTCAGTTCAGTCCCCGCTTGACGGGGGCTCAGTTCAGTCCCCGCATGACGGGGGCTCAGTTCAGTCCCCGCTTGACGGGGTCTCTGTTCAGTCCCCGCTTGACGGGGGCTCTGTTTAGTCCCCGCTTGACGGGGGTGTTTTTAGCCGGCATCCAGTGAGGAGCTGGATTCCGGCTAAAAACATGCCGGAATGACGGACCCTTCGAGACGTGATAAGCGGTATATCAACAATTGCTACTGTCTCGCATTCCCATTAAAATCTAATAAGTGCAGGGTTGCCGTGATGCGGCTGGACGAGCGCTTTGTCTTGGAAACCTGATCCCCTGCTCTACTCGCTCACTCGAAAAACACCTGCAGGCCCTTCCGCCTGACGGGAAAGTGCCTTTAGAAAATCCCCCTCCTTGACATTCATTTGAAGTTTAATGATAATCATTTAACAAATACCTGCTGTTTTTGTTCATCCGCTTTCGCGGCGCCAGGGACAGGCCCCGCCGGCATGGATGCCGGTCGGTGGGAAACCGCCTCCCGTGGTCAGTGAACAATCCACCCCCACGGGATGGATTGTTTTTCGCAAGCTAACGCAAGTCGTTCCTGTCAAACGGGTACTCATCTTTGTCGCTTCAGCCATAGGGACATGGCGGTTTTTTACGTCAAATCATGAAATGGAGGGGTATGGGAATGAAGATCAAGAGACGCGATTTTTTGAAAATCAGCGCGGCAACAGGAATAGCCGCCGCCGCATTTACCGGCCGCAGCCTGCATGCCTTTGCCGAGATCAAGCGCGGCGCCATCGTCGGAGAGGCGCCCGGCGAGTGGATGCCGTCCACCTGTCAGGGCTGCACCACCTGGTGTCCGGTGGAAATTTTCGTGCAGGACGGCCGGGCCGTGAAAGTGCGCGGCAACCGGTATTCCAAGCAGAATGACGGCAGCGTCTGCCCGCGGGGCCACATGTCATTGCAGCAGCTTTACGATCCTGATCGGGTCAAGGTGCCGATGAAACGGACCAATCCGAAAAAAGGGCGCGGGATTGATCCGAAATTCGTCCCCATTTCCTGGGATGAGGCTTTCAATACCATTGCCGATAAGATGATGGAACTCAGAAATGCCGGGGAGCCGGAAAAATTCTGCCTCATGCGGGGGCGCTACACCTATCTGCGCGATGTCATCTACGACTTGCTTCCCAAGGTTTTCGGCTCGCCCAATAACATTTCCCACAGCTCCATGTGCGCCGAGGCGGAAAAATTCGGGGCCTATTATACCGAGGGCATGTGGGACTACCGCGACTACGATATCAGCAACAGCAAATATATCCTGGTCTGGGGCTGCGATCCGATAAGCAGCAACCGCATGGTCCCCGCCAGCATTAAAAGGATGGGCGATGTCCTTGACAAGGCGACCGTGGCGGTGGTTGATCCCAAGCTGAACAATACCAGCGCCAAGGCCCATGAATGGCTGCCCATTCTGCCCGGCACCGATGCCGCGGCGGCCCTTGCCATTGCTCATGTGCTGCTCAGCGAGGGGCTCTGGTACAAGGAATTTGTCGGGGATTTCAAGGACGGCAAAAACCTGTTCACGGCCGGGGCAACGGTGGATGAGACCGCTTTCGAGGAAAAGGAAACATACGGCCTCGTCAGGTGGTGGAACCTGGTGGTAAAGGACATGACCCCGGCCAGGGCCGCCGAGTTGTGCGGCGTCCCCGCCGACCAGATGATCCGGGTGGCCCGGGGCATGGCCAAGGCCGCACCCAATGTGGCGGTATGGATGGGTCCCGGCTGCGCCATGCAGGTCCGCGGCGGCTATAACGCCATGGCGGTCAACGCCCTGGCCGGCCTGGTGGGTGGGGTGGACAACGAGGGCGGCTCCCTCGGCACCTCCAAGATACCGGTGAACAAGCTCGGTGAAGAATATAAGGCCTTTCAGGACGAAATCGCCGTCAAGGGCACCAAAAACAAGAAGATCGATCAGCGGGGCTACCTGAACCTGCCTGCCCTCAGCGAGGGAAAATCAGGCGGCGGCGTGGCCACCAACAACGTGGACAAGGGCATTCTGGCCAAGGACCCCATGGAAATCAAGATGATCGTCGGCTA
>JACQYM010000151.1 GCA_016208225.1 Deltaproteobacteria bacterium
GCGCCGCTGCTGATGATCGGCATGGTGGCCTTTATCGTCGACATCCCGCACGGCATCATGGACCCGGCCTCGGTGCTGCCGGTGCAGATCTATCTCTGGTCCGACAGTCCGGAACGCGCCTTTATGGAAAAGACATCAGCGGCCATCATGGTGCTGCTGGCCTTTCTCTTCCTGATGAATGCGGTCGCGGTTTATTTACGAAAGCGGTTTGAGATTAAATGGTAGCAATTCATACTTAATTTTTAAGGAGAACGTAATGAAGAAAAGCATTTTGTTGGCAGCAGCACTTATGGCGGGAATGTTTGCCGGCTCATCCGTCCAGGCAGCCGGTCGTGATTATATCAGCATCGTCGGCTCTTCCACCGTCTATCCATTTTCCACCGTAGTGGCCGAACAGTTCGGCAAAAGCACCAACTTCAAGACCCCGAAAATCGAATCAACCGGCACCGGCGGCGGCTTCAAACTGTTCTGCTCCGGGGTGGGCGTTGAAAATCCCGACATCAGCAATGCCTCCCGCGCCATCAAAAAATCGGAATTCGACACCTGCCAGACAAACGGCGTAAAGGATATCGTGGAGGTCAAGATCGGCTATGACGGCATTGTGATGGCAAATTCCAAAAAAAGCGCCACCATGCAGGTATCCCGCAAGGATATCTTTCTCGCCCTGGCCAAAAACGTACCTGATCCCAAAGGCGGGGAAAACCTGGTAGCCAACCCCTACAAGACATGGAAAGATGTCAATCCCGCCCTGCCCGCCACCAAAATCGAAGTCTTAGGCCCGCCCCCCACCTCCGGCACCCGCGACGCCTTTGTGGAACTGGTGATGGAAGAAGGTGCCAAGACTTTCGGCTTTATCCATGACATGGAGAAAAAGGACAAGAACATGTACAAGGCCACCACCCAGACAGTCCGGGAGGACGGGGCTTATATCGAAGCCGGGGAGAACGACAATCTCATCGTGCAGAAACTTGAGGCAAACCCCAATGCCTTCGGCATTTTCGGCTTCAGCTTCCTTGACCAGAACGCCGACATGATCCAGGGCTCCATTGTGGAAGGCGAGACCCCGACCTTTGAAAATATCGCGGCCGGCAAGTACCCTGTTTCCCGCCCCCTCTTTTTCTACGTCAAGAAGGCCCATGTGGACGTTATTCCCGGCATCAAGGAATATCTCGGTGAATTTACCAGCGAAAAGGCCTGGGGCGAAGAGGGCTACCTGGCTGACAAGGGCATGATTCCCATGCCGAAGGCCGAGAGAGAGAAGGTGGCGAAGGATGTGAAGGATTTGAAAACGATCACCATGAAGTAGCGGCCCGCCGCTCTTTGTGAAAACCTGAACAATATGCCGCGGAGATCGGAGGTTTTGCTGATTTTTTCTTTGTGCCGCCTCTGATCTCTGTGGTATAAAACTTACCAAATGACCGCAACATAATGGAAGCATCCATCAATATTGCCGATACAGATTTTTCTGCCGCAACCGCCAAGGAATTCATTTTGCCTGAAGTAACAGACCAGACTCTCCAGAAAGAGCGTGAAACCGTCGGCAATCCGTTTGTCGAAAATCCGCGCATGACCTGCCGGGAGGTCAATGTCTATTATGGCGAGAAAAAGGCGATCAACAACGTCAGCATTGACATTGCCTGCAATGAAGTCATTGCCATGATCGGCCCGTCAGGCTGCGGCAAGTCGACTTTTCTCCGCTGTCTGAATCGCATGAACGACACGGTTGAGGGCTGCCGGGTGACCGGCGACATCAGGATAGACGGCCTGGACATTCATGACAAGAATGTGGATGTGGTCCCCCTGCGGGCCAGGGTCGGCATGGTTTTCCAGAAACCGAACCCCTTTCCCAAATCAATCTTCGACAATGTCGCTTATGGCCCGAAAATTCACGGTCTGGCCCAGAACAGGGCGGAGCTTGAAGAAATCGTGGAAACCTCCTTGAAAAAGGCGGGCCTGTGGGGTGAGGTAAAGGACAGACTGGACCAGCCGGGGACCGGACTGTCCGGCGGCCAGCAGCAGCGGCTCTGTATCGCCCGGGCCATTGCCGTCAGCCCCGAGGTGATCCTCATGGACGAGCCATGCTCGGCCCTTGACCCGATCGCCACTGCAAAAATCGAGGAACTGATCGCCGAGCTGCGCGAACAGTATTCCATTGTCATCGTCACCCACGCCATGCAGCAGGCAGCCCGCGTTTCCCAGCGGACCGCCTACTTCCATCTCGGCGATCTGATCGAGGTCGGCAAAACGGACAGGATCTTCACCAATCCGCGCCATCAGTTGACCGAGGATTATATCACCGGCCGCTTCGGCTGATGCCGTAGCGGCCCGCCCCTGGGGCCATCAAAGACTTTCCAGGATGTTTTTTACCATATTCCCGTCAACCATGCCGGCAAAGTGGGCCATAATCGGTTTCATGGCCTGATTTTTATTCTGAAACTTGCTGAAATCGATATTAGCGGCGATCCATGCCCTGATTTCCTCTTCCGAGGCCTGTTTGGGCAGATAGCTTTCCAGAATCTGCATGTAATCCGACGGCCCCTCCCCTCTTTTTTCCAGGGTTTCCGTTTCCGCCTTGATGAGCTTTCTGATCACGGCGATCACTTCGGCATCAGTGAGCTCCTTTTTCACCTGACGCTGAAACTCGCCGATCAGCACCCGCAGCGCCGAGGTTTTCGCCTCGGTTTTTGCCTTCATGGATTCCTTCAAATCCCCTTTGATCTTCTCCTGCAGAGCCATTGCCATCTCCTTTTTCATGTTTTTTTTCAGATGATAACGATTGTTGAATGTCTGATAAATCTTTGTAACTAGTTGAATCAAGGCGAAATACGGTGGAAATCTGATCGCGGGCATGGCCCGCTCCTACGGGAGGAGCGGGCCATGCCCGTTCTCGCCAGGCAACGAATCATGCAGCCGCACCCTGTCCAGATAGAGAACAAGTTTTTGCGGCGGTTGATGGACAAAAAGGGCCAGACTGCTGATTTTTTCCAGATCAAGCCTTCTGTTTGTGCCTGATGTTTTCAGGTTTTCAAGATCCAGGGAAAAGGTATTCCGGCCCGGTCGCACCATGACATGGCCATTTGCCCGGTCGGCGAAGGGCGGATTGTCGTCGCGGTCATCAATCCGGTACGAAAATTTTATGTCCCCGGCACCCGGATTATAGATATCGATGGAGAGCATTTTATACCCCTGCCAGCCTTTGGCAAAGCCTGCCTTAAAACCGGGGTATTCGCCATTCGGATACATTTCCACCCGCAGGCTGTATTGTCCGGATGCGGCATGCCGGGCCTCACGCTCCATAAATGCGCCGCATTCCCAATGGAGCAGGTCCAGTTCCGCTTCCGACTCAAAATCAAAAAGGGTGGTCTCCCTGTTTTCACGGGAACTGTCCGCTGCACAGGCCGCGCCGAGCAGCAGCCATGCGGCGAGCAGGAAACGGATGGAAAAAAAAGGCAAGCGGCATAAGGCATTAGGCAAAAGAGAAAAAGATGGCCGGGCAAGCCAGCCCCCTGCTGCCGGGTCGCTCAGTCCGCGGTGATCGTCGCCCCTGGTCTGTGTGATCATGGTCATTCTCCCCTGCTGCCGTCCCGGTCGGCTGCCTTGCCGAAGGTGATGACGGTAATTTCCGGCGGCACGCCGATTCTGAATGGGAAATAGGAAACAGTGCCAAGACCTCTGTTCACATAGAGCCATTTATGGCGGCCATCGGCAAAAAGTCCGGCCATGTATTGCGGATAATCCACCAGGTGGAATTTTTGCCAGATCCTGTCAGGCAGGGCGATCTGGCCACCGTGGGTATCCCCGGCAAGCCACAGCAGCGGCGCGTTATTTTTCACCTCCTGCCACCCCGCGGAAAAATGGCCTAAAAAGAGCAGGGGCTCGTTCTTCTGCTGCCAATTCTCAAACAGCCCGGTCAGATCCGTGTCAGCCGATTCCTGCGGCAAGATGCCGGCTATTCTTATTTTTTTCCCTGTGGCCGGCAGAGCAATTTCCTCAACGCCGTTTTTCAGGATCTTCGGCTGCTGCCGCAGCCGGTGCACATCTCCGCCGGGATGACAGAAAAAACAGGTGCGTCTGCCGGCTGCCAGGTCCGCATCGCCAAGAATGCCGTACACCCCAAGCGGCGCCCGGAGTCGCTCAAGAAACTGCAGGGCCGCGGCAGGGTCCCGGTTCCATTGCACCCAGTCACCGGTAACGACGACAAGGTCTGGCCGGATTTCGGTCAGCCGCTGCAGGACATCCGCTTCCCTTTTGCCGAAAACAGTGAGGTGCAGGTCGGAAAGCTGGACGATTTTGATTTCACCCCACGCCTGATGCAGCGCATCATCACGGATAACGATGCGCTTGACGTCAATCCTGGAAGGTTCGACAAAATAACCGTAGCAGGCCATGGCAGTCAGGCAAAGAAAAAAAAGGTAAAGCAGCGGTTTCCGGATCTGTCGTTTATTCATGAAAAAGGATGGCGAATGGGCGCTCCGCAGCCCACCTTTTTTTGTCCTGAAGAAAAAAACCTGGCATCGAACCCAACTCAACTGTATGATATTAATTAAACTTTCTGAGTTGTTGAATTGTACGAGTTTACAGTGAATTACTTGCAATGAACAGCGAGCGGTTCGTCATGCCGGACTTGATCCGGCATCCAGAAACTCCCAGATACTGGATGCCGGCTTAAAACACCCCCGTCAAGCGGGGACTGAACAGAGTGCCGGAATGACGACCGAAAATATTGCCATATAATTCACGATTTCAATCAGTTATGCTAACTCAGAAAGTTGAAATATTAAGTACTTAGGTTCCGTAACGAAATAACTTGTCACTTTGTGACTATTTCGGTATGGCTCCTTATGCCGTCCTGGCCGGTCAGATGGCCATGATATTGTATTTACACGGCTTACAGGCTCAAGGAAACCCGCCGCAGGCGTTTCAAGCCCCATGTCGGCCAATTAATAATACCATGAAAAAAGAGACACGGCTAAGTGCAAGCCTTGAAGATTATCTCGAGGTGATTGCCCTGATCATTCAAGACAAAAAGGTTGCCCGGGCGAAGGAAATAGCGGCCCGGCTCCATGTCAGCCGTTCTTCGGTCACGGAGGCATTCAGGGCGCTTGCCAAAAAGAAGCTGATCAACTATGCTCCTTATGAGGTCATTACCCTGACGGACAAGGGACAGGCTGTTGCCGAGGATATCATTCTCCGGCATCATGCCCTGAAGGATTTTTTTATCAAAGTCCTTGATGTTGACGAGAAGCTTGCCGATATCGGCGCCTGCAGGATTGAACATGCCGCTCCCCGGGACATCATCGACAGGATGATCCGTTTTGTCCAGTTTCTC
The DNA here is from genome assembly GCA_016208225.1 of Deltaproteobacteria bacterium. GTDB lineage: Bacteria > Desulfobacterota > Desulfobulbia > Desulfobulbales > SURF-16 > SURF-16. The sequence continues at coordinate 5,330 of JACQYM010000151.1, forward strand.
GAAAAATGCCCGAGAGGCGGTACGGATTGGATTACCAGTTTCAGCATTTTCTGCAAAAACGGTAAAATCAGCGACGACTGCCAGGCCTGTATTGCCAAGTGCCTTGGAAAATAGCCTGTCCAAAGGGCTGCAAACAGTCCGCTGGCCCATGCACCATACTGATTCTGCTGTCACAAATACTGAACTGTTTGCGACACCGGCAAAATTTTGACAATAATTTTCGTTATCTCACTGAGGAGTGCTATGGACGGACACTTTAAACCCGGTTGGTATATTCACCCCAGTCTGGCCTTGATCAAAATTTACCAGAAAGACCAGAACTGGGTCTATCAATGCTACACCGCCAGCGGCCAGAAGTCCATTTCCAAGGAACGCCCCCTTGACCAGTGGGTCTGGGCTCTCAGCGAGCCCAGTCCGGAAGAATATTGATGAACTCGTAAATACTGAAAATTGACCACGGAGCGCACTGAGCCCACAGAGATAACTAACTGTAATAAATATTACTTCTCTGTGTTCTCCATGTGCTCTGTGGTGAAAAAAAGACTTTATACGGAGCCATCAATAGCAAGAGCCTGCAAGACCCTCCCCTAAGCCAGCTTGGCCAGCGCCTCCTGCAATCTTTTCATCCCCTCTGTAATGGCAGCCATGGAGGTGGCAAAGGAAAACCTGACAAACTCGTCCGCCCCAAAGGCCGCCCCCGGTACGGTGGCCATAAAACTTTCCTCAAGCAGATATTCTGACATTTCAACCGACCCGGCGATCACCTTCCCGTTGAATTTTTTGCCGTAGTAGGCGGAAAAAGTGGGAAAAACGTAGAAAGCGCCGCCCGGGTTCACACAGCTGATCCCCTTGATGGCGGTCAACTGCTGCACAATGAATTCCCGGCGGGGCAGAAACGATTCCTTCATCCGCACCGGAAAATCCTGCGGGCCGGCTACCGCGGCCAGCGCCGCCTTCTGGGAAACGGATGCCGGATTTGAAGTCGACTGGCTCTGGATCTTGTTCATGGCCGCGATCACATGCTTGGGCCCCAGGGAATAGCCGATGCGCCAGCCTGTCATGGCAAAGGATTTGGACACGCCGTTTAAAATGATCGTCTGGTCTTTCATCCTCGGTTCAATGTCCAGAATATGGGGGATCTGGGCCCCATCCTCATACACAATGGTGTCATAAATATCATCGGAGATCACGACCCAGCCTTTTTGCATGGCCAACTCCGCCACCTTTTCCAGGGCCTTGGCCGAAAAGATGGCGCCGGTGGGATTTGACGGGCTGTTTAAGATGATGCCCCTGGTCTTCTCCGTGACGCACCTGCTCAAGTTTTCCGCCGTGAGATCAAAATTTTCATTTTCCGCCAGGGGGACAAAAACCGGGGTGGCGCCGGCGAGCAGCACGATGGGGGGATAGGAGACCCAGTACGGCGTCGGAATCAGCACCTCGTCCCCCGGCCCGAAAAGGGCCTGGGCCATGTTATAGAGTCCATGCTTGCCGCCGCAGCTCACCTGCACCTGATCCGGCTCATAATGCCAGCCCCGGTCGGCGGCATAGCGGGCCACGATGGCCTCCCTCAGTTCAGGAATGCCGGGCACCGCGGTATAGCGGGTAAAGCCCTCATCAATCGCCTTTTTGCCGGCAGCGCAGACATGATCCGGGGTGTCGAAATCCGGTTCCCCCACACTGAAATTAAGGATATCGGCGCCGGCGGCCTTCATGGCCTTGGCCTTGGCGTTCACCGCCAGGGTCGGTGAGGGTTTGATCAGTTTCATGCGGTCTGCAAGGGCAATCTGTTTTTCCATGTTTACACCTTCCATTCTTGATGAATTCGTAAAAAGTCTTTTTTTTCACCACAGAGCACACGGAGAAATGATATTTATTCCAGTTAGTTATCTCTGTGTGTTTTGTGGTTGATTTTCTGTTTTTTGTGGAATAATCATTTTTGATACACTCGTAAAAAGTCTATTTTCACCACAGGGCACACAAAGATAACAGAGAAATATATTTAATTACAATTAATTACCTCTGTGAACTCTGTGAGCTCTGTGAGCTCTGTGGTTAAATATCTTTTTTTACGATTTCATCATTTTTCATCATAATAAATTTCTTTCAGAAACAAGCCGCAGGCCGGGGCGGTGGGCCCTGCCTGCGACCGATCCTTCAGGAGTAAAAGATTTGCAAAATCGGTGATATCCATGCGGTGCTGGCCGACCTCTATCAAGGTGCCGACAATATTTCTGACCATCTTCCGTAAAAACCCGTCCCCGCAGATTTCAAAGAGATACTCCGGCGCCGGATTCAGGACAGGGGAAAGAGAAGCGGAAAATATCCGCCGCAGGGCGCCGCGGCCGCCGATTTTTGTCCTATCCCTGGAACCGGCCGCTTCAAAGCCGGCGAAATCACGCAGACCGAGCAGATGCGGCAGACACTGCCTGGCTCTTTCCAGGTCAAACGGCCCCGGCAAATGAGCGCAATAGAAACGACGGCAGGGAGGTACGATCTCACCGGTGGAAAAAAAATATTGGTACACCTTTGCCCTGGCGCTGATCCGGGCATGAAACGATGGGTCAACCTCTTCCACCATCAAAATCTTGATGGAATCGGCCAGCAGACCGTTTAATCCTCTCCTGAAAACAGAGCAGCTCAGCGAAGAACCGGTGGCGAAATGGGCGGTCATGGCCAGGGCATGCACCCCGGCGTCCGTCCGGCCCGCGCCGTGAATCACACATTTCTCACCGGTCATGACGGCGATTTTTTCTTCAAGCTCACCCTGCACCGTCCGGGCGTTGCGCTGACGCTGCCAACCGGAAAAATCCGTACCGTCAAAGGAAAGCGTCAGCTTGATGGTGCGTAACTGTACAGAGTGATGACCCATAAGGCAAGAGGCAAAGGAAATATCACGGGAAAAGGGGCACGGTGTCGAGCCCCAGCGACTCCGCAAAACCGCTGACAATATTCATATTCTGCACCGCCTGGCCGGCCGCGCCCTTGACCAGATTATCGATCACCGACACGAGCACCACCCGGCCGGTGCGGGTGTCAACCTTGCTGCCGATATCGCAATAGTTGCTGCCCCGCACATACTGGGTGGCCGGAAAATTGCCGGGCCGGCAGATCCTGACAAATTTTTCATCCCGGTAGAAGGCCGTGCACAGCTCATATAATTCCTGCTGGTCAACTTCCTTTGTCAAGGCGCCGTATATCGTGCTCAGAATGCCGCGGCTGATGGGCAGCAGGTGCGGGGTGAAGGAAACGGTCAGTTGGCTGCCGGCCAGTTTGGCCAGTTCCTGTTCGATTTCCGGGGTATGCCGGTGTTCGCCCACCTTATACGCGCGGAAGCCGTCGGTCACTTCACAGAACAGGGAGCCGACCTGGGCGGAGCGGCCGGCGCCGGAGGTGCCTGATTTCGAATCCGCGATGATGGTGGCGGGATCAAGCAGACCATTTTTCAGCAGGGGGGCCAGGGCTAGAATAATGGAAGTCGGGTAACATCCCGGGTTGGCGACCAGCCGCGCTGCCGCGATTTTTTCCCGATTGATCTCCGGCAGGCCGTAAACCGCTTCCGCCAGATACTCCTGGGCGGTGTGCGGCTGATACCACGCTTCATAGACAACAGGATCATCAAGACGGAAATCCGCGCTCAGATCGATAACTTTTTTGCCGGCCTGCAGCAGTTCAGGGACAATGGCCATGGCGGTCTGGTGGGGCACGGCGGTGAAAAAGAGATCGGCCCGGTCAGCCAGTTCGGAACCCTGCAGATCCTCGCAGACGATATCAACGATACCGGCAAGATGGGGATAGCCCTGGGACAGCCTTTTCCCCGCGTGACTGCGGGATGTGGCGACCGTGAGTTCGACCGCGGGATGCAGCGCCAGAATACGCGCCAGCTCTCCCCCCGTATACCCTGATGCACCGACAATACCTACACGTAACATTTGCTTTTCCTCACCCCATGACAAATAAAAAAGGGGAAAGACGAAAATGATATTTCGTCTTTCCCCGCGTATGCTGGAAAACCCATCTACAAAAGATAAATGGTCAGATCAACGTTTCGAGAACTGGAAGCTTGCCCTGGCTGCCTTCTTGCCATATTTTTTCCGCTCTTTAACACGGGCGTCACGGGTGAGAAAGCCCGCTTTTTTCAGCGGCTGACGATTGGCGACATCAACATCGAGCAGGGCTTTGGCGATCCCATGGCGTAATGCCTCAGCCTGGGCAACCTTACCGCCGCCTTTCAGAGTCGCCTGGACATTGAATTTGTCGAGGCAGTCAGTCAATACAAAAGGCCGGGTGGCGATCTTCTGATCAATCGCACCACCGAAATAATCGGCAAAGGCCAGTTTATTTACATTAATCGTACCACTGCCGGGGGTAAGCCAGACTCTGGCGACAGCGGTTTTTCTTTTTCCTGTTGCATAATAACGCAGATCAGACATATTTTTCGGAACCTCAATTATAATTCAAGATTTTGCGGCTTCTGCGCTTCATGGGGGTGTTCAGAGCCAGCGTATACTTTTAATTTTTTCAACTGGTTGCGGCCAAGGGTGTTTTTCGGCAGCATTCCTTTTACGGCTTTATAGATAAGCTCTTCCGGATTTTTCGCCAGAATCTCTTTTGCTGTGCGCTCCCGCAGACCGCCCATGTATCCTGAATGGTTGTAATATACCTTTTCCTCGAGCTTCCTGCCGGTAAGACGGATCTTATCGGCGTTTACCACGATGACAAAATCCCCGGTATCCTGAAAGGTTGAAAAATTCGGTTTATGCTTACCGCGCAGCCTGCGGGCTACTTCGGAAGCAAGGCGACCCAGAATCAACCCCTGGGCATCGACCACAAGCCAATTCCTTTCAATTTCATTAACCGGTGTTAACAGCGTCTTCATTGCAATACCCTCAATATCATCTCTCTATGACACCTGATGCGCGGAACAACCACTTTACTGATCAGGTGAATATTGACAAAAAAAGGTTCGAAACCTGTTCGAACCTTTGAAAAAGCCTGGAGCGGGAAACGAGATTTGAACTCGCGACTTCAACCTTGGCAAGGTTGCACTCTACCACTGAGTTATTCCCGCATTAGGTAACTATTGCAAAAACAAGGCGAATATAACCGGGGGGGTAAATAGTTGTCAACAAAAAATTACCTTTTTTTCTTTCCGGTCAGGTCCGCGGGCAATTCGCAGGCAACAGAGAAATGTCTTGCCACTCAATCAGCGAATTTGTTATAAATATAATCTAGTTATCCTTGCATGCCGTAAACAAATCATAAAATCACCCTAACACACTGCGCCGCAACTATCAAGAGAATCAATATGAATATCAACCGCGCCAGCACCATTGACCGCAAAACCAGCGAGACGGATATCCGATTGAGTCTCAATATCGACGGCGCAGGCAAGGCCAGCCTGCAGACCGGCGTTGCCTTTCTTGACCATATGCTGACCCTGTTCAGCGTGCACGGTTTTTTTTTTTTTTTTGTTCAGGCCACAGGGGACCTTGATGTTGATGCGCATCATACGGTGGAGGATGTGGGCATCTGCCTGGGACAGGCGTTTAAAAACGCGCTGGCGGATTTCAGCGCCATCAACCGCTACGGCCATTGCACATTGCCGATGGACGAGACCATCGCCCGGGTAACCGTGGATTTTTCCAACCGTCCCTATCTCCATTATGATGTGGTCCACTGCGACCAGAAGGTCGGCACCTTTGATACCGCCCTTGTCCGGGAATTTCTCCGCGCCCTCAGCCTGCACGGCGGTATGACGCTGCATGTCGAAGTGCCGTACGGCCAGAATACCCATCATATCCTTGAAGCTGTTTTCAAAGCGCTCGGCCGAACCCTTGATCAGGCAACCGCCAGAAACTTACGCACACAGGGCCCGCTCTCCACCAAAGGCTCCTTATAGACTAATCTTCTTTTCCAAGCATTTTGGAGGTATCCCATTGAAACGCCCTGTTTTGTTCTCTCTGCCGCTTGCCGTTTTTGCAGTTGCCGCCGTTTTCCTGCTGCTCTCCTGTTCCGCCAAAGAACAGGTTGCCACTGAAGAGGCGCCGCCGGCAACCATTGAATCACTGGTTGTTCTTCCCGTTGAAATCCAGAAATCGGAAAACGGCTATGATACCGCCACCACCCGCCATCTTGAAACAGGCGCCGCCACCCTCAACGCCATGCTGCAGGAGATGCTGGCAGATAAAAAAGGGCTGCAGTTCCTGACGGAAAACCGCAAGGAATCCATGCTGGCGGATTTTCACGGCAACCCCCAGGCCACGGCCCGTTATCTGGGACAGCAACTGGGCGTTGACGCCGTACTGGTGACGCTGCTCAGCCGCTACAGCGAGCGGGACGGGGGGGAATACTCAGTCAATGATCCGGCCTCCGTGTCGTTCAAGACCCAGCTTATTCATGTGGCAACCGGCACGACCCTCTGTCTGGGAGTTTTTGATGAAACCCAGCAGACTCTGCTCTCGAATCTTTTTTCTTTTGCCAAGGCATCCAAGCGCGGCTTCAAATGGATCACCGTCGAGCAGCTTTCCCGGGAAGGGCTGCATGAAAAACTGAATGACTGCCGGTACACGGCGGAATAGGACCATCCCTGGCAGCAGAATACAGCTTGGATAATGACCTTACCCAGAGACATCAACCGCCTCATCGGCCAGGCGATGCATACCTATCAGATGCTCAGTGACGGCGATGCGGTGCTGGTCGCAGTTTCAGGAGGGATTGACAGTCTGGCGCTGGCCGCCGTTCTGCAGGAATGGCAAAAAAAAGCCCCGATCAGCTACACCCTTTCCGCCGTGCATCTTGACATGGGATTTGAATCCGGGGAGGTTGCCGCCAACGCCAGGCAGCAGCTGGCGGCGATCGGTATCGAACTGGGAAAAAGGGTGCAACAAGCTGGCTCTCGGTCATCACAAGGAAGATATCATCGAGACCTTTTTTCTCAACCTTCTCTACAGCGGCAACATCAGCACCATGGTGCCCGGTCAGCCCCTTTTTAACGGCAACCTGACGGTGATCCGCCCCTTTGCCTTTCTTGACAAGCAGCAGGTCAGAAACGTGGCCGCCCAGTTTCATCTGCAAGCAGTCCCCAATCCCTGTCCCCTGTCCGGAACATCAAAACGGGAAAAAGTCAGGGAACTGCTGCGCGACCTCTATGAGCACGATCCCCTCATCCAGGGCAACATCTTCACCGCCCTGGCCAATGTCAGGCATGAATACCTGCTCAAGCGGGGGTGAGAAGAGAGAAGACAGGAGTCAGGAGACAGGAGTCAGGAGCAAAAGGCAAAAGGCAAAAGGCAAAAGGCAAAAGGCAAAAGGCAAAAAGATTCATACATGTGAATTTTCTCTATGTTCCCGTACGCTCTGTGGTGAAAAAAAGACTTTTTACGCAGCCGTCAATTTTTCGGAAAGACTTTTTTCACTTCTGACTTCTGACTCCTGGCTCCTGGCTCCTGATTCCTCACCGCTCAGGCAGCCTTGACATTGGCATGGTCCCGGAGGAACATGACGCTGTCGGCAACGGCGGTGAAATCATTGAAGTAGAGCCCGCCAAACTCGCTGGCGCAATGGGGACAGCCGCGCAGCCAGAGAATATGGTGGCGATAGCTGTTTTTGGCTAATTTCCGGTCTACCCATTGACTGCTGCAGCATTCAAAACAATACAGCAGGGTCCAATCATTGCCGAGCAGCGCCGAGGCACAATCATAACAGACGGGAACAACAACTTCCCGCACCGCAACGTCGGTTATTTCGTTTTCCGCATAGCCAAAAGGCATAACAATATAATCGCTGGCCGGAAAATCTTCCCTCCGTACCCCTGGCCCGTGGTTCAGCTCGCAGGATTCATGGCTGAGCTCCGCCAAAAGCTGAAATCTGTCTATCTCGTTCATATGTCCTCCTCGCGCCCCTTACGGCTTCTTCCATTGAGGTTATCAACAATCACGTTATGAATTACTGATCGGACGAAATGGAAAAACTGATAAACATTATCTTCTGTACTGCGCACCCATGGTATCCATGTTATAAACAATTGCAGCCAAATCCGCGGTTTGACTCTTGGCAATAGCAATCCATGTGCCGCATGGCCATTCATTTTCAAAATGCTGAAATAGCGTCGCAATTACAACATATTAAACGACAAACATGAGTTGTTCGGTAATGTATTGTCCAATAACGCGGAATTCATTTTTCATGATTGCGGAATGTATATCCGGAATCCCGGAGAAAATTGCCGCGCAAAACGGGAACAACGCCAGGCGAATGCGGATCACATTACTGAAGGCGAATTGAGAAGATGACAGCAAGGGTTTCCCCTCTTCCTCACCCTCTCCGCAAGCGGGAGCAACAAACAATGAAAGTCTCGCGGGGCAGGAGCGGGCCATGCCCGCGACCTTTGGCATTCCGGAACACCGTTATCGCGGGCATGGCCCGCTCCTACTGCTACTGTGCTGAATAAAATACTTTTCGAAGAACGGACATTGATGAACAGCCATGCGGAGTTCCCGGCCAGATATATCGCCGCGTGCAACCTCCGCACCCTGGCAGACGGGCAGCCCCATGGCATGGAGGCCGACACGATCGGCAACCTCGAACAAATGATGCATGATCCGCATCTCCTGCGGCACCGCCACTCCTTTTTTCTCTTCCGTGAAGCAGCACATACCATGACAGCGGTTGTGAAGGGCAATGGTCCCTCATCGTCCCTGGCCAATCAGACCATGGGCGCGCTGCAAAGACTTCTGCGCACCACCACCGGCCACTCCCTCCGGGCCTGTGCCGAGGCGGTGGGCTCCCTGCCCGTTGCGCTCAATCAATCTGCTTTCCCCCAAAGCCTGCCGCCGCCAACCATCCCCTCCGTTACCCTGCAGGAAATCGCCGCCAAAGCAGGCTGCCCGATCACCGGCAACAGACCATTCACCGGCCGCAGCATGCTTTTCCCCTTTGCCGGGGCGGAAAAAATGCTGGTCATCAAATTTGCCCGGCGTGACGTTCCGCCGGAACTTCTCTTTATTGAAACCGAATGGATGCGGAACCTGAATCGGCATGGGGCAGATCTGTCCTTACGCTTTAACATCCCGGAGCCGCTCGATCTGCATGGCTGCGCTGTTTTTCGGATAACAGACCTGCCCATCGCCCCACCCGCCCGGCTGGAGCTGCACCCGGAGCGCATGGCCATTGCCTTTACCGCCCATGGCGATTATTTTTCCTATGCCAACGAACCCCATCATTATCCGCAATCCGCCCAGTTCAAGGAAGTGATGACCCGCAATGGCCGTCTTTTCGGTTTTCTGGCGGCCCGGGGAATCATTCACACGGCGCCCATCCCGCTTTTTCACAACCGGGTCCAGAGCCACCGCCGGGAAGACAACGGGCTCTATGACTGGCCGCGGGGAGGCCGGCTCGATCAGTGGCTTGCCTCCTGCCGGCATCCTAATTTCGGCCTGACCGGCATCAGGGATTTTGAACATTTCCAGCGCATCACCGAACACGGCGCCAGGCTCTACTGGCACCTCGGCGCCCATATCCTGAGCCTGCTGCTGGTCGCGGCCAGTTACTTCCGCAACCAGCAAGAAAACCTGCGCGGTCTGGGCCCGGACAGAAAACCTGTTGACGCGCGCCATCTCTTTGACGAAAATTTCCTCAGGGAACTTGTCAACGATACCCTGCGGAGCTACTATCACGGCTTTACCGGGTATGGTTATCAGGCAGAGATGCCCTTTGACGTGCAGAGATTAACCCGGCGCATGATTGAAGAAACAGGCGTTGACCGGCACATGGAAGAGATACTGCGACAGATCGATCAGCGGCAGATGAGCGACACGGAGTTCAAGCTGTTTTTGAACCGAAGGGGCTTTTCGGAAAAAAAGGCCGCCGTGACCGCGAAAGGCGTGACGGATATTGTTCTGCATACCGGCCCCCACCTCGGCGGTTTCAATCAGAGCATCTCCATCCCGGAGCTGATTGAGGCAACGGCCGCCATGGCCGCCACCTGCATCCTGGGCAGATTTGCCGGCGGCAACGTTTCCCCGCCCCTCGGAGTAAGGCCATGAAAACCGCAACCGACTGCCTCCCCTGCTTTCTCCGGCAGGCGATCCGAACCGCCCGGCTCAGCAACGCCACACCGGGGGAACAGCTGGAGATCATCAGGCAGGTGTCGGAGTTCCTGCACCTGGTTGATTTCACCGCCAGCCCGCCGGAAAACGCGACAAAGCTCTACCAACTCATTGCCGCCATCACCGGCTGCGACGACCCATTTGCCTCAATAAAAAAGGAGAGCAACCGTTTTGCCCTGCGCATCAAACCATCGATAGGCAAGAATATCAACGAGTCGGATAACCCGCTGCTGGCAGCCCTGACTTTTGCCATCGCCGGCAACATCATCGATTACGGGGCCCCGCACCAGGCGGACATGGAACAGACCGTTCGCCAGGCATTGTCGCAGAACTTTGCCGTCAATGATTTTGCCGAACTGCAGAACGACCTGCGCCAGGCGGAAAATATCCTCTATCTGGCGGACAACAGCGGCGAAATCGTCTTTGACGGCATGGTCATCGAAAAATTAAGCCAACAGGTGACCCTGGCGGTCAAAAAAAAGGCGATCATCAATGACGCCCTGCCCGAGGATGCCGAAGAATGCGGCCTGCCCGGCCTGTGCCGCGTGATCACCAACGGTACGGGCTGCCCGGGCACCCCGCTCTCCCTCTGCTCGGAGGAATTTCAGCGCACTTTTCAGCAGGCGGATCTGATAATCTGCAAAGGACAGGGCAACTTTGAAACACTCTCGCAGACCCGCGCCCCCATCTTTTTTCTGCTGACCGTGAAGTGCCCGGTGGTCCAAAGACATATCGGTGAGTTGACCGGCCAGGAGCCGGAAATGGGCCATATGGTGCTGATGAAAGGCGGCGATAGGACAAAAAAATGGCGCGGCCCGATACCATGCGGTAAGCAGAGATAAAACTCCCCGACCATCACACTGCCGGAGCGGATATGATTCTTTTCTTCACAGTCGTTATTGCCATTTACACGGCCCTGCATGGCGTCGTTTTCTGGGGCATCTCCCCACTGGTCGCCGGCTGGAACAAGTTCACATTTTCATTGCTGCTCTGGATGGCCCTGATGATCAGTGCTCCTTTTGCGGTGCGGCTGCTCGAGGCCGGCGGCAACGAGCAGGCAGCCCGCATCCTGGCACTGGTCGGCTTCAACTGGATGGGCCTGGTCTTCCTGGCCGGCTGTTTGTTTGCCGTGGTCGGCGCCCTGGATCTTCTCTGCCGCCTGCTGCAGCTGTTCATCCACCTGCCGCGCTTCTCGCTGCATGTGCCGCTGACCGCGGTCCTGGTTCTTTTTCTGACCTTGGCCGCGGGCCTTTACGGCAACAGCGAGGCCAAAAACATCCGCACGAGGTGTATGCCGGTCTGGGACAGAGCATTGACTTTCTGCACCGCAGCGGTTTTACCGTCCTGCGCAATATCGGGACCAATATCAAAGGGATGGTCACCCTTGTCGGCCTGGACGATGAAGCGGTGCCCGGTGCGGCGGTGGATGAGCATGCCCTGCTGCAGGCCCATGCCTCGGATCTGTTTACCGTTTATCTCCGCCATCGGCCGACAGTCACGGCGGCAGACGCCTACCTGTTTGACCTGCAGCTCTCGGGCCATGCCCACCGGGGACAGATATTCCCCTTCAAGTTCGTAACCGGGCTCAGATACCCCATGCAGAACGGGCTCTATCAACTGACCGACCGAGGCAGCCTTTATACCAGCAGAGGAACCGGAACATGGGGGCCGCCCATGCGCGTGCTCTCCCCGCCCGAGATCACGGTGTTCGAGATCAGCCGGGCAGGCGCCGGCCAGCCATGAAGAGATATTGCGGAATGCGGATGCGGTAAACAGCAAATTAACCACGGAGAGCACAGGGCTCACAGAGATAAACGAGTTCAGAATAAGTGCCTAAAGTACTTAAAGTTGAGGTACTTTCTGATCAGATAACACCTTTAACTTTATACCCTCAAGGGGTACAAGGGCACTTCAAGTATTTAGGCACTAAACCGGTAACAGTTCTAAGGTTGGGTTAGCGAAGCGTAACCCAACGCCAAAGGCGCCGCTGGTGTTGGGTTACGGCCAAACAACGGCCTAACCCAACCTACGAAGATTTAAGAGTTACAGGGTACTGGACTTTTTACAAATCCTTCTTTAAAGGAACAACGAGATGGAAGAACCGCTGAATGATAGAGAGGCCAGGGTGCTGGGCAGTCTGATGGAAAAGGAGATGGCGACCCCTGAATATTATCCCCTTTCCCTGAATGCCCTGGTAAACGCATGCAACCAGAAGTCGAATCGCGAACCAGTGGTCAATTATGACGAGGCAACAGTGCTCGGGGCCATCAGCAGCCTGAAGGAAAAACGCTTTGCCCTGCAGACCGATGCCAGCCGCGTCAGTAAATTTGCAGAAAACTTCGTAAAACTGCACAACCTGCTGGAAAAGGAGGCGGCCCTCATCTGCCTGCTGCTCCTGCGCGGGGCACAGACCCCCGGGGAACTGCGCGGCAGATCGGAACGGCTGTATCAATTCAGGGATCTCGCCGAGGTGGAGGCAAAACTTGAGGATCTCTGCGACATGGGAATGGTGACCAAACTGCCCAGACAGCCCGGCCGCAAGGAGTCCCGCTACATGCAGCTGCTGGCCGGCCCGCCCGAGCCCCGGGATCTGGCCCCTGGCGAGCCCCTCCCCTCCCCGCGGCCCACGGATGTTGACCACGACAGAATCACGGCCCTGGAGGAGAAAGTTCATCTGCTGCAGCAGGAACTGCATGACCTGCAAACTGTATTCCTGCAATTCAAAAAACAATTCGAGTGATGCTGATTCGAACATGCAGCTACGACGTCATTCCGGGCGAACAAAACGCAACCAGACATCAAAAACATCAGCACTTCAACCACTTTTGATTATTACGTAATAAATTATGCAACATCCTTTCCTTTTTACAGAAAAGCTGCTGCCATGAGCAAAAAAAAGAGACATCCGCGAAGCAGAGTGCTCTCCACGGTGGCCCTGTGCTTCCTCCTGGCCTGCATGCTGCTGGCCGGCGGCTGTGAAAAAAATCAAGAAAAAGCAAGACATTACACGATAGGCATCGTCAATCTCAACCCGCAGCTTGACCAGCTCGTCAACAGCTTCAAGCAAAGCATGACGCAGCGCGGTTATATCGCCGGGAAGAATATAACCTATCTGTACCATGGTGCCCTGCAAAACGAAAACGAGGTGGATCAGGAACTGCAACCCATGATTTCCTCCGGCGTTGATCTGCTTTTCACCCTCACAACGCCGGTCACCTTGAAAAGCAAACAGACCGCTGCCGCCGCAAAAATACCAGTCCTCTTCGGCCCGGCATTTTCTCCGGTTGACTCCGGCATTGTCGATTCCCTCTCGCATCCCGGCGCAAATGTCACCGGTATTCAGATGCGCGGCAGCACTGCCCAGGCCCTGGAATGGTTTCTGGCCGCCGTCCCCGCCACCAGGCGGATTTTCGTGCCATTGCACAGCAGCAGCGCCACCGCCGTGCAGAACCTGGCAGAGCTGCGCCAGGCAGCGGATCATTTTCATGTCGAGCTTGTCATAAAAAATGTGAACAACGAGCAGGAACTCGTCGAAACCATGGCGGCGATCCCCGATGATGTCGAGGCCGTATGGATCACCCACTCCTATTTTATTGTCGCCAGGGCCTCGTTGATTATTGAAGCAGCCATGGCCCGCAATCTGCCGGTTGGCTCTTCCGTGCCGCTGCGCAATAAAGGCGTGCTGCTCAGCTACAGCGTTGACCATGCCAAAATCGGGGAACAGGCCGCCAGAATGGCGGACAAACTGCTCCAGGGCGTACCCGCGGCAGACATCCCGGTCGAGACGACCGAATACTTTTTAAGCATCAATCTGAAAACCGCCCGTTCGCTCGGCATCTCCATCCCCGCGGATTTGCTGAACCAGGCGGATTTTATCATCAGGCAGCAGCAGGGCAGAACGGATCTCCCATGAAAAACAGCCTCCGCCATCGGATAACCACCCTCTTTCTCCTGCTTGCCGTCATTCCTCTCTTCATTTCCGGTATCTTTATTTCCTGGCGGATCTATAAGGCGCAGCTGCGGCAGACCATGGAACTGGAGAAAGAGGTGGCGAGCCGGGCCATCAATGAAATCCTCCTGGCCATGCATGAGCATGAGGATAAGTTTCTCGCCCTGACCAGGCTTTTCAATCTCCTGGAGATGGAGGAAAAACAGCTGCAAACCGTGCTGTCCAAAATGCGCTCCCACAAGGACCTCCAGCACCAGGACATCATCGATGAACTGATTCTGTTCGACGCCCGGGGCCGGATGATCTCTTTTGCCTCGCGAACCAGCATCGCGCCGGAGGCAAATCTGTCCGCCTGGCCGGAATTCACCACCCTGCTGGCCAGTGCGACCGGGGAAAAGGTGCACTACCATTCGGTCATGGTGGACGGCAAAACCGGGGAACCCTATTTTTTTCTTTCCGTTCCCGTTCAGAACTATGAGACCGGGGCCGTGACCGGCGTGCTTGCCGGCCGCCTCCGCCTCTCCCTTGTCTGGAACGGCATCGTCAAACGCCCGGTCGGCAGTCAGGGCCAGCTCTATATCACCGACCAGACCGGGAAAATCGTCGGCCACGAAAATCCCTCCATTATCCTGCATGGAACCGTCTCCGATATCAGCGGCACGACTCCCATACTTGCCGGGCTGGATGGTGCAAAGGTGATCAGAACGGTGGACCGGATCCAGATCGGCAATCAGATTTTTTTTGTCATCGTTGATCTTCCTTTCCATGAGGCAATGGCCCTGGCCTATCACACCATCACCTCCGTTGCCGGTTTCATGCTGTTTTTTTTACTGACCGGGATAACGGCCGGGACCTTTGCCGCCGGCAGGCTGCTCCGGCCCATCGAGTCACTGGTGCAGACAGCCCGGTCCATAACGGCCGGCAACCTGACCTGCCAGGCGGATGTCAATCGCCGGGATGAAATCGGCCTGCTGGCCCAGGCCTTTAACTCCATGACCGCCCAGCTGGTCAATGACATCCGTCAACGGCAGCAGACCGAGACGGCGTTAACGAAAATCAGGGCCGAGCTGGAAACAACGGTTGAAGAGCGGACAGCCGAGTTGCGCAGCGCCAACCTGAAGCTCCGGCAGGAAGTTATGGACCACAAGGGGACCGGCGAGGCGCTGGCCGCGGAAAAGGAGCGTCTGGCCGTGACCTTGCGCAGTATCGGCGACGGAGTGATCGCCGCCGACATGCAGGGGGCGGTGGTCCTGATCAATAATGTGGCTGAAATATTGACGGGATGGCCGCAGCAGGAAGCCGTGGGCCGGCCCCTGCCGGAAATTTTCCAGCTGATGCACTGCGGCCCAGGCGCGCAGTGCATCAGTCCGGTTGCCGATATCCTGCGCACCGGGGCAATTCCCGCCGCCGGCAGCCAATCCGCTCTTGTTGCCCGGGACGGCGGCACAAAAGATATCGCCATGTCAGGCGCTCCCATCAAAGACGCCCGCGGTCAGACCATCGGCATCGTCCTGGTTTTCCGCGACATCACGGAAAAGAAAAAAACAGAGGAAGAACTGCTGAAGGTTCGCAAACTGGAATCCGTCGGCATCCTGGCCGGGGGCATCGCCCATGACTTCAACAATATCCTGGCGGCCATCCTCGGCAACATTAATCTGGCCCTTGCCTTTACCGACAGCCACGACAAACGGCACCTGCTGCTCACCAATGCGGAAAATGCCTCCCTGCGCGCCAGGGATCTGACCCAGCAGCTCCTTACCTTTGCCAAGGGTGGGGAACCGATAAAAAAAATAGGCTCTATTGCCGAGGTGATCAAAGAGTCGGCCGGCTTCATTTTACGGGGCAGCAATATCAAATGCCTGTTTCATCTGCCGGATGACCTGTGGCAGGTGGAAATGGACACCGGCCAGATGAGTCAGGTCATCCAGAACCTTATTATCAATGCCTGTCATGCCATGCCCAGCGGCGGCGTCATCGACGTTTACGGCGAAAACCTCCCCGGCAGACACGATGCTTTTCTGCCGCTGCACGATGAGGACTGCATCAAAATCATGATCCGGGACAGGGGGACGGGCATTCCCGCCAAGCTGCTTGATAAAATATTCGACCCCTATTTTTCGACGAAACAGCAGGGCAGCGGCCTGGGGCTCGCCATAACCCACTCCATCATCAAAAAACATGGCGGCCATATCACCGTGGAATCGGACTTTGGCCATGGGGCAACCTTTACCATTTACCTCAAAGCCTTTTCAGTGGGGAAAATCGACGCCGCAACAGAGGAGGCAACAGGGGTGGAACACGGGCCGGGGAATGGCAGAATCCTGGTCATGGACGACGAGGATATCGTGCGGGATATCGCAAAAAATATGCTCGATTACCTGGGCTATGAAGCTGTTTTTGCCAAGGATGGGCAGGAGGCGGTCGGGCTTTACCGGTCCGCTCTCCACACGGGAAAAAGAATCGATGCCGTGATCATGGATCTGACCATCCCCGGAGCCATGGGAGGAAAAGAGGCGATTGCGCTGATACGTGAAATCGATCCGCAGGCCAGAGTGATCGTGGCCAGCGGCTATTCCAACGATCCGGTCATGGCCCATCACCGGGATTACGGCTTCATCGACAGGATCGACAAGCCGTTTCAGTTAAGGGATTTCAGCCGCATGCTGAACAGGGTGTTTTCCCCAGGCAAAGCGTGATGGCATTGCGGATTGCGGATTGCGGATTGCGGATTGGGGATTGCGGATTGCGGATTATCAACAGCCATGAACCATCAGCTATCAGCTATCAGCCATCAGCCATCAGCCGAGGAAACGGTCATCATGAACGAATTCCGCCACCTCTCTGCGCTTCGGGGCGGCAGGGCGATGATCGGCATGGCCGACCGGGATCATGGTCACCGCCTCATAGCCGGCGGGCAGACCGACAATCTCCTTGACCCGATCATGGGCAAAGGCCCCGACAATAACCGATCCCAGACCGAGGGCATGGGCTGTCAGACAGATATTCTGGGTGGCAAGGCCGAGATCATACAGGAACCATTCGGAAAATTTCGTGACCCGTTCCCCTTTGTAGCAGCCGGATTTCCCCATGCCCGCCGCCAGCACCAGCACGAGCGGCGCGGTATCCATGGCCGGGCCGGCCGGATTGCGGGGAGTAAGGGTCTCCTGCAGCTTTTTCCTTGTTTCCCTGTCCCGGACCACGATGATCTCCCAGCACTGGCTGTTGCCCCAGGAAGGGGCCCAGCGGGCCGCGTCGAACATCAGCGCCAGCTGCTCCCCGGTGACCTCTTGGTCGGTAAAACGGCGGATGCTCCGCCGGCCCCTGATCGCCTCATGCAGACTCATCATGATTCTGCGCCGATAAAATCTTGCCCTCCGTGGTTCATTACCCGTTCAGCATCCGCGCCATCTCCTTGGCGCCATAGGTGATGATGATGTCGGCGCCGGCCCGGTGGATGGAAAGAAGCGTCTCGGCCATTACCCTGTTCCCATCAATCCAGCCCCGTTCGGCGGCGGCCTTGATCATGGCATACTCGCCGCTGACATGATACGCGGCAATGGGCAGATCGAATTCCTCGCGCAGACGGCTGATGATATCCAGATAGGCAACCGCCGGTTTCACCATCAGGATGTCCGCTCCCTCATCCACATCAAGGGTGGCCTCCCGCAGGGCCTCCCTGGCATTGGCCGGGTCCATCTGATAGCCCTGCCGGTCGCCCTCCTGGGGCGCGCATTCCGCCGCATCCCGGAACGGACCGTAAAATGCCGACGCATATTTGACGGCGTAGGACATGATGGGCACCATTTCGAACTCATTCTCGTCCAGAATTCCCCGGATCTCCGCCACCCGGCCGTCCATCATGTCGGAAGGCGCCACAATGTCGGCGCCGGCCTTGGCATGGGAAAGGGCCACCTGGCCCAGAATCTCCAGGGTGGCGTCGTTATCGACCTGTTTGTTGATCAACACGCCGCAATGGCCGTGGCTGGTATATTCGCAGAGACAGACATCGGTGGTGACCATCAATTCCGGGGCCTTGTTTTTCAGCTCCTTGATGGCCCGCTGGACAATGCCGTCCTTGGCATGGGCCCCGGAACCCATCGGATCCTTCGCCTCGGGCAGCCCGAACAAAAGAACATGGTTCAGTCCCAGGCCCGTGATCTCCTTCGCCTCCTTGCCGAGCTGGTCGACAGACATACGAAACACACCGGGCATGGACGGCACCTCTTCCTTCTTTCCCTTGCCGGGCATGATGAACAGGGGGTAAATGAACTGCTCGGGGGACAGCCTTGTTTCACGGATCAGGGAGCGTAACTGGGCATTGCGCCGGAACCGGCGGGGACGGTAATCAGGGAAGACCATTTCATTTTCCTCCGGGGAAAAAATTCAATTGATGTATTCGTAAAAAATCTTTTTCCACCACAGAGCACATGGAGATCACAGAGAACTATTTTTTATTCCGGTTCGTTGTCTCTGGGGGCTCGGTGCTCGCTCTGGTAATTTTTCAGTTTCAACGGGATAATCAAAATTACCAGTGCAAGTGCACGAAGCAGGGATTGAAACTTAAATTACCGCTCATTACAAGCGAAATATCTCAGCCACCAGATCGTTAATGAAAAGATCCGGATTCTCCGCGCCCTTGGCGGTGATCAGCACATCATGCACGTCATTTCGCTGCTGGATCAGCTTCAGCCCGTACTCAAAGGCATGAAAAATCTCTTCGCACCGCTCGACAACCCTGGGCTGATTCCACGCCTCATCGGCAATGATCAGGTCGATGGTCTCATCGGCAAAGGTGATTTTGAGTTCATACTCATCAGAGACCAGTCTGGCGCAGCGGCGGATCTGCCGGACAAGGGCGATGAACTGCTTGCAGGCATCCCGCGGATCGACGATCTCCTTCTGGCATTGCCTGGCGATGAGCTGCAGCCGCTGCTCGGAGAGGGCCACATCCTCTTTTTTCAGCAGATTTTCCTGTTTGCCCCGGATAAAATCAACAATCCGGTTAAATTCATGGGCCACGAATTCATGGTAGCGAAGCCGCTGCTCCTCCTGCACCTTCTCATCGGCGAGCAGAATACGCAGCTGCTGCAGGGGGTTTTCGACAATTTCCGGCGAAACCACCAGATAGCGCACCGCGGAGGAGGGAAGTGTTTTTTCAAAGTGGAGCAGTATTTTTTCCATCACACTGACCAGACCCCGGGCCCCTGTTCTTTCCTGGACCGTTTTGGCCGCGATCAGCCGCAGGGCATCCTCTTCAAACTGCAGGTGAATGCCGTATGCGGCAAAATCCTGTTTTTTCGCCACCACAACCGGACTGTTGGGATTGATGAGAATCTGGTAAAAATCATCTTCCCGCAGCTCATCGAGCACGGCGATTACCGGCAACCGGCCGACAAATTCGCTCTCGAACCCGAAATCAATCAGATCTTCCGCCTTGACCTGCTGCAGAAGACGGCTGTCTTCCCTGCCCGACGAGATGTTTTTTTCAAAACCGATGGATTGCTGCTGCACCCTCTGCTTAATGGTCTTTTCCAGTCCGGAAAATGCGCCGCTCATGATAAACAGGATATTTCTGGTATTGATCACCCTTTTTTCCCGTTTGCCGGTTGCCCGGTAATGCTCCATCGCTTCAAGCTGGGAGATCGGATCATGGGCCACCTTCATCTCAACCTCGGTCTCCTCCATGGGCTTGAGAAAGGCGCGCTGCACGCCGGTGCGTGACACGTCGGCGCCGATGCGGTAGGGAGATGCGGCAATTTTATCTATCTCATCCACATAGATAATGCCATACTGGGCCCGCTCAATATCACCGTCAGCCTCTCTGACCAGATCCCGCACCAGGTCCTCGACATCGCCGCCGACATAGCCGGTTTCGCTGAACTTGGTGGCATCGCCCTTGACAAAGGGAACGCCGATATGCCGGGCAATCAGCTTGATCAGATAGGTCTTGCCGACGCCGGTGGGGCCGATCAGCAGCACATTGCTCTTGATCCGGCCGGCCGCCTGGTTCCGCGAATTCTGCGCTTCATGCCGGATACGGTTGAAATGGGTGCATATTTTGGTGGCGAGAATCGCCTTGGCATCATCCTGCCGGATGACATATTCATCCAGATAGGCGGCCAGCTCTTCGGGCTTCAGATCAAAATGAAAGGCCTTTTTGCTGCGCCCGGCAATTTTCTGTTTTTTTTCACCCTTTTTTTCAGGTTGCGGGAAAAACCCGGTGGAAACAATTTTCACCTGTCCCCCGTATTTGCGGGTCAGGTAATCGGCTATTTCCTTTTCCAGGTCTTTTTGATTGGGGAGATTGGGAAGATTATCATCAGCCATGGGAGTATTATCAGATTAAATGAAACGACCCCAGCAATGGGGGCCGCGGGGAAAAGCGCTTATAGAATTTAACAAAACGATAGAGTCAGGGTATCAACTTTCAAATTTGACTTCAATACCCAATGCTTTTAATTTTTTATGTAAATGACTCCTTTCCAGGCCGACTTGTTCCGCGGTCTGGGAAATATTGCCGTCATTTTCCTTCAGCTTTTCCTCCAGATATTTTCTTTCAAAGATCTTCTTGGCCTCCTTGAAGGAGGTGTCAAAACCGGCGGGGCCAGGGACACCCGCATCATGTTCAGGGGCCGCGGCATCCGTCCGCAGCGGCGCGCGAACCCCGGCCGGCAGCATCGGTACGATAATATCCGCGGTTATCAGTTCCTGGGGGGTCATGATGGCGATCCGTTCGACAAAATTGCGCAGCTCCCGCACATTACCGGGCCAGTGATGGCCCGCCATGAGGTTCAGGGCTTCGGGGGTGAATTCCTTCATCCCGAGCCCTTTCTGGGAAAATTCAACCAGCAGCTCCCTGACGAGCAGCGGCAGATCCGGCAGCCGTTCCCGCAGCGGCGGCATATAGATGGGGACCACGTTCAGCCGCCAGAACAGATCGGCCCGGAAATTGCCCTGCTCGATCTCCTGCTCCAGATTTTTATTGGTGGCGGCAAGCACGCGGACGTTTACCGAAATTGTTTTTGTCCCCCCCACCCGTTCAAATTTCTGTTCCTGGAGAATGCGCAGAATCTTGGCCTGGGTTTTCAGGCTCATGTCCCCTATTTCATCCAGAAACAGGATGCCGCCGTCCGCCTGGTCAAACTTGCCGCGCCTGCTGGTGGTGGCGCCGGTGAACGCCCCCTTTTCATGGCCGAACAGTTCGCTTTCAATCAGCTCTTCCGGGATGGCGGCGCAGTTGACCTCGATCATCGGTTTTTCCGAGGCATGGGACAGGCGGTGAATCATCTGCGCCGCCAGCTCCTTGCCCGTGCCGTGCTCGCCGCGGATCAGCACCCAGGCATCGGTGGGGGCCACCCGTTCCAGCTGCTGGCGCACATTGATGATGGCCGGCGAACAGCCGGTCAGCTTCCCCTTCCTGGCGTTCTTCTCCTTCAGGATGAGATTTTCCTCCTCAAGATCGGAGATGAGCAGGGCATTATGAATGGAGAGAAATATCTTGTCATAGGACGGCGGTTTTTCGATAAAATCAAAGGCCCCCATTTTCGTGGCCTGCACGGCGGTTTCGATGGTGCCGTGGCCCGAAATCATGATGACCGGCAGCCGGGGATACTGCTCCTTGATCCGGGCAAGCGCCTCCATGCCGTCCATGGCCGGCATCCAGATGTCAAGCAGCACCAGATGAATCTTTTCCTGGTTCAGCACCTCCAGGGCCTTTTCCGCCGATTCGACCGGCACGGGGATATACCCTTCGTCCGACAATATGCCGGCCAGGGACTCCCTGATGCTCTCCTCATCATCGACGATCATGATTTTCTTTGCCATTACCGTGACCTTATAAGGGACTTCGAAGTTATAAAAGTACCGTGCCGTAGGAGCGGGCCTTGCCCGCGACCTTCGGCATTGCGG